>JBKBRG010000066.1:0-9249 GCA_046292325.1 Tabrizicola sp. | reverse complement strand
CCTTGAAACGCTCGCCCGCCTGACCGACAATCCCACCGTCAGGCTGCCCGCCGTGGCCGCCTGATCATACCCTGACCTCTCAGAGGGTCGGCGCTCCTACACCACGTCCCGGGACACTATCATGGAGTCGGATCAGGCAGGTTCCGACTGGCCGGAAGGAAACCGATCAAGACCGGGTCATTGTCTGGTCAATCAGGGCTAAGCCGTTGCCTTGTGGCAGAGCAACTCCTTCATTTCGATCTCTCCGCCGGATTCGCGCCCTGTCAGCTACTGCGTGAAGAAATCGCCCTGTCGCCACGTTGGCCCGACCCGATTCGCCCGGCATGGTGATCCTGCGTCCGACCGGCGCGCGCCGGGGGACGGAAAGCCGACGCAAGCCAGACGGATGCCAGACCGTTGACCTGTTCGAAATGCCCGGATGCAACGCGGCGTTCTCAAAGGTGTGCGCGCACCAGCGTCTCCCTCTCCCACCCGTCCGCGAACGCCAGCCTGTCGCAGCCCGCGAAAACCGCCAGCCGGCCCAGCTCTGCCTCCAGTTTTGCCCGGCGGCCCTTCGTGAGCTTCACCCCGGCCTCGGGCCAGAAGGCCCTGACCCGAAGCGTGCCTTCGTCGCGGAAGGCCTTCACGTCGATGCGGCCCACCAGCCGGTCGCCCTCCATGACCGGAAAGACGTAATAGCCATAGACCCGCTTCGGCTCGGGCACGAAGACCTCGATCCGGTAGTGGAAGCCGAACAGGAACTCGGCCCGGTCACGATCGCGCAAGGCCGGGTCGAAGGGTGACAGGATGCGCAGGCGGGGGCCGGGTTCCGGCGGGTTCTCTTCCATGATCTCGGGGAAGATGAAGACCTTGCGGCGCTGTCCCAGGGCGCCTTCGACCTCGGCCGCGACGATCTCGCCTCGGCCAAGCGCCGCGCGGCACCAGTCCTTCGCGGCCTCGGGCCCGACTGCGTTCCAGTAGGCCGCGATCTCCCCCGAAGTGCCGAACCCCAGATGCCGCAGCGCCGAGCGGCAGGCCCAGTCGGTCACGGTTTCGGCAGGGACGGGGACGCGGTGCGCCGCGGGGATCACCCGTTCGGTCAGGTCGTAGATCTTGGCGAACCCGTCGCGCCGGGTGACAGCCAGCCTGCCCGTCCGCCACAGCCATTCCAGCGCGGTCTTCGACGGATGCCAGTCCCACCAGCCACCCCTGCCCCTGATCTCCCCCTCGCCCACATCGGCCGAGCCGACCGGGCCATCCCTGGCTATCCGGTCGAGAATGCTGTCGAATTGCGCCTCGTAGCCTTCGCGAAACCATCGCTTCCAGTTCGCCTCCAGCCGCACGGTGTCGCGCCGGAAGCGGTGCTGCCAGATGCCGTGCAAGGCCACCGGCAGGATCGAGGCGTCATGCGTCCAGTGTTCCCACAGACTGCGGTCCTCCTCCAGCAGCCGCTTCAGCGCCGGGGGCCGGTAGGACTGCCGCCGCGACCACAGGATCATGTCATGCGCGCGGGCGACGGTGTTGATGCTGTCCACCTGCACAAAGCCGATCCGCGCGATCAGGTCGTGCAGGGCCTGCCCCGAAGCCGGGCCGACCGGGGCTTCGGCAAGGGCGTGGCGGTGCAGGAACAGGCGGCGGGCGCGGGGGTTCGGGATCAGCGGCGTCATGCCCAAGCCGTAACATTGCAGACTGTTTCGGCAAATGCGCGAATCGTGACCCCGGGCAACCGCGCGGCCGATTGCATCGCGGCGCTGCGTGTCTACTATCGTCTTGTCTCCTGACAGGATTTCCCGACTGGCGACTGGCCGGACCCCGCAGCCCGGGGCTGCCGGCCGGAAAGGATGCTGAAGGTTTGCCGCACGAAACGCCCCTGATCACCATGCTTGTCGCCGGTTTCGGACTGGCGTTCCTGTTCGGCCTGATCGCGCAGCGCCTGAAGCTGCCGCTGATCGCGGGATATCTTCTTGCCGGCGTGGTGATCGGACCCTTCACCCCTGGCTATGTCGCGGACATCGAACTTGCGGGCGAACTGGCCGAGCTTGGCGTCATCCTGCTGATGTTCGGGGTCGGCCTGCACTTCTCGCCCCGCGACCTGATGGCGGTCAGGGGCATCGCGCTGCCCGGCGCGCTGGGCCAGATCGCGGTGGCGACCCTGTCTGGCGCCTTCGTCGGCCGGGCGATGGGGTGGAGCCTCGGGGCCGGGCTGATCTTCGGCATCGCGCTGTCGGTCGCCTCGACCGTGGTGCTCTTGCGCGCGCTTCAGGACCGCGAGCTGATCCAGTCCGGCAAGGGCCGCGTCGCCGTGGGCTGGCTGATCGTCGAGGATCTGGTGATGGTGCTGGCGCTGGTGCTGATCCCGCCGCTGGCCGGCCTTCTGGGCGGCACGGCGATGCCGGTCAGCGAGGATGCCGAGATCGTCGCGGAAGTCACCCGGAACATCGGCATCGGCCCGATCGCGGCCACCATCCTGATCACCTTGATGAAAGCCGCGGCCTTCGTGGCGTTGATGCTGGTGATCGGCCGCCGGGTCATTCCCTGGATCCTGCACTTCGTCGCGCATACCCTGTCGCGCGAACTGTTCCGGCTGGCGGTCCTCGCCATTGCGCTGGGCGTGGCCTATGGCGCGACGCATTTCTTCGGCGTGTCCTTCGCGCTGGGCGCCTTCTTCGCCGGGATGGTGATGTCGTCCTCGACCCTGTCGCAACAGGCCATGCGCGAGACGCTGCCGCTGCGCGACGCCTTCGCGGTGCTGTTCTTCGTCTCGGTGGGCATGCTGTTCAACCCGTCGATCCTGATGTCGAAGCCGCTGGCCCTGGGCGCCACGGTGACGATCATCGTCGGCGTCAAGGCGGCGGCAGGGTTCTACCTGGTGCGGCTTCTGGGCGAGGGGCGCGACATGGCGCTGACCATCGCGGCAAGTCTCGCGCAGATCGGCGAATTCTCGTTCATCCTGATCACCATGGGCGCGAAACTCGACATCGTCCCGCCCGAGGCGCGCGACCTGGTGGTGGCGGGCGCGATCCTGTCGATCCTGGCCAACCCGCTCCTGTTCCACCTTCTCGACCGGCGCGAGGCGCGCAAGGAGGCGGCTTCCCGTTCGCCTGCGGCTCCTCTTCGCGAAGAGGCGGCGAAGGGCGCCGGCGGTCCGGACGGTGCCCCCGCCGAGGTCAGACCGGACGCCCCGTAAGAAGGCGCGGAAGCTCGCCCGTCAGTCCCGCCGCCTGCCGGATGAAAGAGCGGCGCAGGCCGGGCAGGGCGCCGATCACCCCCATCCCGAGGTCGCGCCCCAGCCGCAGCAGCGGATTGTCGCTGGAAAACAGCCTGTTCACCCCATCCATGCCCAGGGCCAGCGTCGTCGCATCGAACCGGCGCCAGCGCTGGTATTCCTCCAGCGCGGCGGGGCTGCCCGGATCCTCGCCCCGGCGGCGGGCGAGGATCAGCACCTCGGCCAGCGCCGCCACGTCGCGCAGGCCGAGGTTCAGCCCCTGACCGGCGATCGGATGCCCCCCATGCGCCGCATCGCCCACCCGCGCCACGCGGGGGGCGATGAAGCGTTCGGCCAGGGACAGCGACAGGGGATAGGTGAAGCGATCCCCGGCCAGGGCGATCTGCCCCAGGAAATCGCCGAACCGGGGGCGCAGCGCCGCAAGATAGGCGTCGTCCGGCAGGGCCTGGATCGCGGCGGCGGTGGCGTCGGTCTCGCTCCAGACGATGCTGGAATGCTGGCCGCCCTTCAGCGGCAGGATCGCCAGCGGCCCCGAGGGCATGAAGAACTGATGCGCGATGCCCCGGTGGTCGCGTTCATGCCGGACCGCGGTGACAAGCGCGGTCTGGCCATAGCCCCAGCCGACCCGGCGGATCCCCGCGCGCGCCGACACGCCCGAGCCGCGCCCGTCGCAGCCGACGATAAGGCCGCCCGTCAGCCGACGCCCGGAGGCGAGCGTCACCGTCACCCCCTCAGGCCCGGTCTCCTGTGCGACCACGGTTTCGCCGGACAGAAGCGTCACCCCCGGCATGGCCTGCATCGCGGCGAGGAAGGCCGCGTAGAGGTGGCGGTCCTCCAGCATGTGGCCCATCGGGCCTTCCTCGATCTCGGCCGCGTCGAAATGCAGGAAGAAGGGGGCGGCCCCTTCGCCGGCCCGACCGTCGCTCGCCTTGATTTCCAGGATCGGCTGCGCCCTGTCCGCAACCCTTGGCCAGACCCCGATCGCGGTCAGCAGGCGGGTCGAGGCGATGGCCAGCGCATAGGCGCGCCCGTCGAACCCGGCCTCGGCGCGGGCAGGGGCGGGGCGGGCGTCGATCACCGTCACCCGGAAGCCGCCCTGCGCCAGGGCCAGCGCCAGAGCGGGGCCGTTCAGCCCGCCGCCTGCGATCAGGATGTCGGCATCGCGTTCCATCCTTCCTACATACCCCGCGCCGACGGATTGTCCATGCGTCGCCAAGCCGCTACGGTCGCCGGAAAACGGGGGATGCCATGACCGGAAGCTGGGCGCACATGACCGCAACCGAACTCGGGCGCGAGATCGACGCGGGCCGCGTCCATCCCGTCGAGCTGACCGAAGCCTTCCTGGACGCGATCGAGACGCATCCCCTGGCCGCCCGGATCTATGCCCGCGCCACCGCGGCGCGGGCGCGGGGCGAGGCGATGGCCGCCGCCGCCCGCGCCAAGGCGGGCCTGCGCCGGGGGCCGCTCGACGGGGTGCCGCTCAGCTGGAAGGACAATTTCGACACGGCGGGCGTGGCGACCGAGGCGGGGTCGGCCCTGCTGAAGGGCCGCACGCCGGACCGGGATGCCGCGGTGCTGGAAACGGCGACCCTGAACGGCCTGGTCTGCCTGGGCAAGACGCACATGTCGGAACTGGCCTTTTCCGGGCTGGGTCTGAACCCGGTGACTGCGACGCCGCCCTGCCTGAATGACGACCGCGCGGTGCCGGGGGGCTCGTCCTCGGGCGCGGCGGCCTCGGTGGCCTTCGGTCTGGCCCCGGCGGCCATCGGATCGGATACCGGCGGATCGGTGCGGATCCCGGCGGCCTGGAACGACCTCGTGGGGCTGAAGACCACGCATGGCGGCCTGCCGACCAGGGGGGTGGTGCCGCTTTGCGAACGCTTCGACACGGTCGGGCCGCTGGCCCATTCGGTCGAGGACTGCGCGCTGTTGCTGGAGGCCATGGGGGGGCCGCAGGCAGATCTGGGCGGGGCGACGCTGGCGGGCGTTCGCCTTGCGGTGCTGGAGACGGTCGCGCTGGACGACATGCGTGACCGTCCCCTGAAGGGCTTCGAGGATGCGCTTGACCGGCTGGCGCGGGCCGGGGCGCGGATCCAGCGCCTTGCCCTGCCCGAGGTGGCCGAGGCGATGGGCCTGGCCGGCGTGCTGTTCACCCCCGAAGCCTATGCCATCTGGCGCGAGACGATCGAGCGCGCGCCCGAGAAGATGTTCCCGCGCATCCTGGAACGTTTCCGCTCGGGTGCCGGAATTCCCGCCACGGACTACATCGCCGCCTGGCGCCGGCTGGAGGCGATCCGCTGCCTCTGGTCCGACCGGGTGGCGGGGTTCGATGCGGTGCTGCTGCCCTCGTCGCCGATCCTGCCGCCGGATGCGAACCGGCTGCTGACCGACGACGCCTACTATGTGACCGAGAACCTGCTGGCGCTGCGCAACACGCGGATCGGCAACCTGATGGGAGGTTGCGCGCTGAGCCTGCCGACCTCGCAGCCTTCCTGCGGGATCAGCCTGATGTGCCCGCCTGGCCAGGAAGCGCGGCTGCTGCGGCTGGGATCGGCGGCGGAGCGGGCGCTGCGGTAGGGGCTAAGCGCGGTGATAGGGCGACCCGGCCAGGATCGTTGCGGCCCGGTAAAGCTGTTCCGCCAGCATCGCCCGGACCAGCATGTGCGGCCAGACCATGTGCCCGAAGCTGAGCACCAGGTCGGCCCGGGCCCGCAGCGCGGGGTCCACCCCGTCCGCCCCGCCGATCACAAAGGCCGCGTCCTGTCGCCCGCCATCGCGCCAGCCGGCAAGCCGGGCGGCGAACTCCGGGCTCGTCAAAAGCTTGCCCCGTTCGTCCAGCACGCACAGCGCCGCGCCTTCGGGGACCGCGCGGGCCAGAAGCGCGCCCTCGGCCGCCATCCCGCCGCCCTTCCTGTCCTCGACTTCATGTTCGCTTGCCGGGCCAAGGCCAAGGGGCCGGCCGGCCCGATCCAGCCGTTGCAGATAGTCGTCCACCAGATCGCGCTCGGGTCCCGCCCGCAGGCGGCCCACGGCGCAAAGGTGCAGCCGCATCAGGCCTTGGCGGCACGCGCCGCGCCCGCGCCCATCGGCAGCCACATCTTTTCCAGCTGGTAGAAGTCGCGCACTTCCGGGCGGAAGACATGGACGATCACATCGCCTGCGTCGATCAGCACCCAGTCGCCGGTCTCCTTTCCCTCCATCCGGACGGAAATCCGCATCTCCTGCTTCAGCCGGTCGGCCAGCTTTTCCGAGATCGAGGCGACCTGGCGCGAGGAGCGGCCCGAACAGATCACCATGTAATCGGCCACATCCGACCGGCCGCGCAGGTCGATCTGCACGATGTCCTCGGCCTTGTCGTCATCGACGGATTTCAGCACCAGGGCGAGCACATCCTCGGACGCATGGTCCTGCACGGTTTCGGCGGGTTTCAGGCGCGGACCGACCGGCAGGCCGGTGGCGGGATCAGAATGCGACGACAGGACCGGGTCCTCCAGAGACAGGCGCGGACGGATGGCCCCCGCGCCGGGGCTTTGGCAAAGACTAGCACCCGGGCGGGGCAATCTCAACCGAAGGCGGGCGCCTAAGCGCTATTGCGCGGCTTGGCAAGGCTTGATCGCGGCAAGGGTCTCGGGGCCAAGCAGGTCCGACAGCCTGCCGTCCGCGATCAGGGGCAGGAAGGGTGCATCCCTTTCCGGTCGGATCAGCACCGATCCCCGCGCATCCGGTGCGGGTCCCGCGCCGATGGCACAACCGCCGATGGCAACGCCCAGCCATCCCCTGGCCTTGTCTTCCTGCTTCCAGGCGGCAATCTCGGCCTGCACCGCCCGCATTCGCGCAATGTCGGCCTTGCCGAGGGCAAGCTGCCGCGCCGTTGCGCCTTCGGGAAGGTCCAGTCCGCGCGCCACCGGACGATCCTCGAGGCGGAAGGTTTCGCCCGTCTGCTCCGTGCCGCGGCTGGCCCCCAGCTTCAGTTCCGCCGTCCGCGGGCTGATCGCAAGGCCGGGGGGGCAAGATCACCACCAGTTCGATTGCGGCGGGGTCGGCGGTCAGGGGGTCAAGCGTCGCCAGCCGCGCGGCGGTCGAGGGCAGGATGGCGGAACAGGCGGCCAGGGCAAGGCCGGCCAGCAGGGCGGGGGTCGGCTGCATCTGATTCTCCTTTGACAGATAATATTTAATGTCTTACGATAAATTATCGTCGTGAAAAGAGGCAATCATGCAAGACCGATCCCGTCTTCAGTCCTTGTCCGGACTCCTCTACTGGGTGGCCCTTGTCCTGTCGGTCGCCCTGCCGCTGCTTGTGCTTGTCCATGCCGGGAAATGGGTGACCGACCCCGCCTCGCTTCTTTCTCGCGCGCCCGGCCTTCCGGCAGGGACAAGGGTGACCCCCACCCAGGCCGGTCTGGTTGCCGCCGTCGCCCTCGTTTCGGTCCTGCCGATGGTGTCCGCCCTGCGCGGCATGGTCCGGCTGTTCGCCCGCTATCGCGAGGGCGATGTCCTGTCCGCCGGGAACGCCGGGACGATCCTGCGGATCGGGCGCGCGATGGTGCTGGTCGCGCTGTTCACGATCCTCACCCCAGCCCTGCAGACCCTGATCCTCAGCTGGAATGGACCCCAACGCACCCTGTCCGTCGGGTTCGACGGTGGCACGCTCGGCTTTCTGATGGCGGCGGGGCTTCTGACGGTCATCGGCTGGGCGATGCGCGAGGCGGCGCGGGTCAAGGCCGAGAACGAGGCCTTCGTCTGATGCCGTCCCGCGGCATGCAGATCGTCGTCCGGCTGGACGTGATGCTGGCCCGGCGCAAGATGCGGTCGCGCGAGCTGGCCGAGCGCATCGGCATCACCGAACAGAACCTGTCGCTGCTGAAATCCGGCAAGGTCAAGGGCATCCGCTTCGAGACCCTGGCCGCGATCTGCGCCGCGCTGGATTGCCAGCCCGGCGACATCCTCGAGGCAGTTCCGGACGGCGAGGCCTGAGCCGGGTCGGGCTCTCAGCCCTTCCCCTTGCCCAGCACCTCGGCCTGATGCTGCCCGAGACGCGGCGCTGGGCGGTCCAGCGCCAGTTCGGCCGCCGAAAAGGTCATCGGGCTGCGCACGCCCGGCACGCCTTCGGGGGCGATCCGCAGTACGCGCGCGACGACCTGCGGATCGGCAAAGACCTCGGCCATGTCGTTGATCGGCCCGGCCGGCACCCCCTCGGCCTCGCAGGCGGCCAGCAGGTCGGCCTTGGCGAAGCGGCGCGTCGCCGCGGTCAGCCTTTCCGTCAGCGCGGCGCGGTTCGTCACGCGGTCGGCGTTGGTCAGGAAGGCGGGATCGGTCGCCATGTCCGGCAGCCCGAGGATCGCGCAGAGCCGCTGATACTGCGCGTCGTTGCCGGTGGCCAGGATGATCCAGCCGTCCTTGCAATCGAACACCGCATAGGGCGCAAGGTTCGGATGCGCGTTGCCCATCAGACCCGGCGGCTTGCCCGAGGCGAGGTAGTTCATCGCCTGGTTCGCCATGATCGAGGTCGCAACGTCCAGAAGCGCCATGTCGATGTGCTGCCCCTCGCCTGTCCGTCCGCGCTGGATCAGTGCGGCAAGGATCGCGGTCGCGGCATAGACCCCGGTGAACACATCCGTCACCGCCACGCCCACCTTCTGCGGCTGGCCGTCGGCGGGACCCGTCACGCTCATCAGCCCGGACATGCCCTGGATGATGAAGTCATAGCCCGCGCGATGCGCATAGGGGCCTGTCTGACCGAAGCCGGTGATGGAACAGTAGATCAGCCGCGGGTTCACCAGGCGCAGGCTTTCATAGTCCAGCCCGTATTTCGCAAGGCCCCCGACCTTGAAATTCTCGATCACCACATCGGCCTCGGCGACCAGGCGGCGCACGGTCTCCTGCCCTTCGGCCGTGCGGAAATCGCAGGTGATGCCGCGCTTGCCCCGGTTCGCCGCATGGAAATAGGCGGCAGAGCGTTCCCCCTCCACCTCGAGAAACGGAGGCCCCCAGCGCCGGGTGTCGTCCCCCTCGGGCGCCTCGACCTTGATGACTTCGGCGCCGAG
>JBKBRG010000065.1:0-9320 GCA_046292325.1 Tabrizicola sp. | reverse complement strand
TGCGGGCAAAGGCCGCCGCCCGCGCCGCCGCCTTCACATCGGTCATAACAGCATCACCGTCGCGAGGCCCAGAAAGGCAAAGAACCCCATCACATCCGTCAGCGTGGTCACGAACGTCCCCGAAGCCAGCGCCGGGTCCAGTCCCAGCCGCTCCAGCGTCAGGGGCACCAGCACGCCGCCCAGCGCCGCGACGATCTGGTTGACGATCATCGCCAGCCCCAGCACCGCCCCCAGATGCCAGTCGCCGAAGATCACCGTTCCCGCCACGCCCAGGATCAGCGCCAGGCCCAGCCCGTTCAGCAGGCCCGCCCCCAGTTCGCGCCAGACCACGCGCGCGGCATTGGCCTGGGTCAGGTCGCGCGTTGCCAGCGCCCGGACCGCCACCGCCAGCGACTGCGTCCCCGCGATCCCGCCGGTCGACGCCACGATCGGCATCAGCGCCGCCAGCGCCACCAGCGCCGCGATCGTCGCCTCGAACTGGCTGATCACCAGCGCCGAGAGCGACGCGGTGAACAGGTTCACCACCAGCCAGGGCAGGCGCTGCCGTGCCGTCTCGAACGCCCCGTCGTTCACGCTCGCCTCGTCGCCCACCCCGGCCAGGCGCAGCATGTCCTCTTCGTGTTCTTCGTCCAGCACGTTCATCGCATCGTCGATGGTGATGACCCCGACCAGCCGGCCCGAGGCATCCACCACCGGGCAGGAGATCAGGTGATACTGGTTGAAGATATAGGCCACGTCCGCCTCGGGGTCGGTGGCCTCGATGGTGCGGAAGCTCTCTTCGGTGATCGCCTTCAGCGCCACGTCCCGGCCCGAGGACAGGATGCGCCCCAGCGTGGCATAGCCCACCGGCTTCATCCGCGGATCGACCAGGATCACATGGTAGAACTGGTCCGGCAGCGTCTCGGCCTTGCGCAGATAGTCGATGGTCTCGCCCACGGTCCAGTGCTCGGGGGCCACCACCACCTCGCGCTGCATCAGACGGCCGGCGGAATATTCCGGGTAGGACATCGCCTGTTCGACCGCCACGCGGTCGGCATCCTCCAGCGCGTCGAGGATCACCTCCTGCTGGGGTTCGTCCAGATCCTCCAGCAGGTCCACGACATCGTCGGTCTCCAGGTCGCGCACCGCCTCGACCAGCACCTCGCGCGGCAGGGCCTCGACCACCTCTTCGCGGATGTCCTCGCTGATCTCGGACAGGATCTCGCCGTCGATCTCGTGCGACCAGAGCGCCAAGAGCGCCTTGCGGTCGGCCGGACCGATCTGTTCCAGAAGGTCAGCGATATCCGCGGCGTGCAGCGGCTCCAGCAGCGCATCCACCGCCTCGCGGTTGCCCGCCTCGACCGCCTCCAGCACCGCATCGATGCGCGCCTTGTCCAGCACCTCGTCCTCGGTCTCGGCCAGATCTTCCGCCATGCGCCCCCCGTCCGATTGCTGCGCCCCCGGCGAAAACAGTTTCGCCGAAACCGAGGCAGCGGGCAAATTTACCCCGGACCGGAATGCCCTTAGTCTGCCGGCGTGACAAGGGGATAACGTCCATGGATCTACTGATCGGCCAGGTCATCCGCTTCGAGGGCGACCCGTTCCGCGACGGCATCGAGGCCGCGCGCCATCACCGCCGGGGCGCGGTCGCGGTGGACGGGGGCCGGATCGTCGCGGTGGGCGAGGCCGATGACCTGCGCGCCCGCTACCCCCAGGCGCGGCGGCACGAACATGGCGACCGGCTGATCTCGGCCGGTTTCATCGACGCCCATGTGCATTATCCCCAGACGGCGATCATCGCCTCGTGGGGCAAGCGGCTGATCGACTGGCTGAACAGCTACACCTTCCCCGAAGAGATGCGCTTTGCCGATCCCGCCTATGCGGCAGAGATCGCGAACCGCTATCTCGACCTGGTGCTGGCGCGCGGGACGACGACCGTCTGCACCTACGCCACGATCCATCCTGCCAGCGTGGATGCCTTCTTCACCGCGGCGCAGGCGCGCGGCCTGCGGGCCTTTGCCGGCAAGACCTGCATGGACCGCAACGCCCCGGAAGGCCTGCGCGACACCGCGCAATCGGCCTATGACGATTCGAAGCGCCTGCTGGAGCAATGGCACGGGGTGGACCGACTGTCCTATGTCATCACCCCCCGCTTCTCGCCGACCTCGACGCCGGAACAGCTGGCCGCCCTCGGCGCGCTCTGGCGCGAATATCCCGACTGCCTGATGCAGACCCACCTGTCCGAACAGACCGACGAGATCGAATGGGTCCGCGCGCTTTTTCCGCAATCCCGCGACTATCTCGACACCTACGAGGCGCAGGGCCTCTTGCGCGAAGGCGCGGTCTTTGGCCACGCGATCCACCTGACCGACCGCGAACGCGCGCGGCTGGCCGAGGCGGGGGCATCGCTTGTCCACTGCCCGACCTCGAACACCTTCATCGGCTCGGGCCTCTTCGACATGGGGCTGGCGCAAAGCCTGCGCGTGGGGCTGGCCACCGACACCGGGGGCGGGTCGAGCTTCTCGATGCTGCACACCATGGCCGCCGCCTACGAGGTCGCCCAGCTGCGCGGCCAGTCGCTGCATCCCGCACAGCTGTGGTGGCTGGCCACCCAGGGCTCGGCCCGGGCGCTGCATGCCGATGCCCGGATCGGCAACATCGCGCCCGGGCTGGAGGCGGACCTGGTGGTCATCGACCTCGCCTCGACGCCGGCCATCGAACAGGCGACGCGGCGGGCCGAGACGCTCTGGCAGCAGCTATTCCCCACGATCATGATGGGCGACGACCGCGCCGTTGCCGAGGTCTGGGTGGGTGGGCAACGCCGGACACCCTGACCCGGCGGGTCTTGCCCCTGCCCCGGTCCGGCCCGCCACAGGCCCGCGAGGCCCGGCGTCAAGAGGCTATTCCGCCAGTTCCCAGCCGTCCGGATAGAAGTCGTGCTTCAGGGCGATCTCGGTGGCGATGCGCTCGTGTTCCCAGATCGCCTCGGGCGTCACCGGGATCGGGCCGATGGCGGCAATCAGCGTCTCGTTGTCCTTCAGCCGCCGGGTGCGGAAACCCGCCTGCCGCAAGGCACGCTCCAGGGCCGGCCACGAGGCATCCAGCTCCTCGATGAAGAAAGCATATTCCACAACCGCCGTCTTGGGCAGGCTGACCCCCTTCGACATGCGGAAGGTCTGGAACGTGTCGCGCCGCTGGGCGGCGTAGTCGTGCGGCATGGGCGGCCTCCTTCGGCCGTTCTACCCTAATCGGCCCGCGTGCAGAAGCCCCGCTCGAAGGCCGCGTCCCAGGTCCATTCGCTGGCGTTCAAAGCCTCGAACCCCACGGGCTCCAGCTGCCGCGTGGTCCCGTCCTCGGTCGAGGTCATCCGCCAGAGGTCCACCTCGCAGTCGCGGGTCTCGGGCGGACCACCGATCGCCCGGAAGGTCGCATGGTGGGCATAACCGACCACCGTATACTGGTTGTCGATGAACTGAAGCTGCGTCACCGACCGGCCCTCGGCCTCTTCGTCTGCGAACTCGACCACGATCTGCAGGATGGCACCGGTCGAACCGTCCAGCACCTCCAGCTCCTGCCGGGTGGCAAAGGCGCCCGACGCGATCGCGGGGTTGTCGAAGTCCGGCTCGGCATCGGGCGACGGGACATCCTCCATCGCCCCGTTCCAGACGGTCAGGCGCAGCTTGTCCTCGTTCCGGGTCAGGCGCGCCAGGAAGAAGAACCCCTGGTTCGATGCCCCCGCCCAGTTGCCGCTGGCCTCGGACAGGACGGTCTGCGCGGCGGCCGGCAGGGCCAGGGACATCGACAGGATCAGGCCGGGCAGCTTGCGCATCGAGAGACTCCGGTTGCAACTGGCCTGACCATGCCCGCTGCAAGCCGCTGGCGAAAAGGCCGGAAAACCCGATGTGTCAGCCGGCAAGCCGGGCAGCCAGCCGGCGCTGCCGCTCCAGCAGATGCGGAAGGTCCAGCGTGGCAAGCTGCCCGTCCCGCACGATCTGGCGTCCCTCGACGATCAGGTCGCGCACCCGGCCCGGCCCGCACAGGATCAAGGCCGCCACCGGGTCCCAGGCCCCCGCCGCCTCGACGCCCCGCAGGTCCCAGATCGCCAGATCGGCCCGCTTGCCCGGCTCGACCGAACCCAGGTCGTCCCGCCCCAGCACCCGCGCACCGCCCAGCGTTGCGATCTCCAGCGCCTCGCGCGCGCCCATCGCGTCCGCCCCCCGCGCCACGCGCTGCAACAGCATGGCCATGCGCGCCTCGGCCAGCAGGTTGCCCGCGTCGTTCGAGGCCGAGCCGTCGACGCCCAGCCCCACCCGGCACCCGGCGTCCCGCATCGCCCGGATCGGCGCGATGCCGGACCCGAGTCTACAATTCGAACACGGGCAATGCGAGATTCCGGTCCGGCTTCGGTTGAAAAGTTCAATTTCCGAACCATCCAGCTTCACGCAGTGCGCATGCCAGACATCGGCGCCCGTCCAGCCCAGATCCTCGGCATACTGGCCCGGACGGCAGCCGAAGCGTTCCAGCGAATAGGCAATGTCCTCGTCGTTCTCGGCCAGGTGCGTGTGCAGCATCACCCGCTTGTCGCGCGCCAGAAGGGCGGCATCGCGCATCAGTTCGCGGCTGACGGAAAAGGGCGAGCAGGGCGCGAGACCCACCCGCACCATCGCCCCCGGCCGCGGATCGTGGAACCGGTCCACTACGCGGATCATGTCTGCAAGGATCGTTGCCTCCGCCTCTACCAGGCTGTCGGGCGGCAGGCCTCCCGCGCTTTCGCCGATCGACATTGCGCCCCGCGTGGGGTGAAAGCGCAAGCCCACCTCCCCGGCCGCCGCGATGGTATCGTCCAACCGCGCGCCATTCGGAAAGAGATACAGGTGGTCCGAGGTCAGCGTGCAGCCCGACAGCGCCAGTTCGGCCAGACCAACCTGGGCCGAGACGAACATTTCCTCCGGCCCGAAGCGCGCCCAGATCGGATACAGCGTCCTGAGCCAGCCGAACAGCAGCGCGTCCTGCCCGCCGGGGACTGCCCGGGTCAGCGTCTGGTAGAGGTGATGGTGCGTGTTCACCAGGCCCGGCGTCACCACGCAGCCGCGGGCCTCGATCACCTCGCCGCCTCCCTGGGCAAGACCCTGCCCGACCGCGACGATCACGCCGTCACGAACCCGCACGTCCGCCCCGCGCAGTTCGGACCGGCGGGCGTCCATCGTCGCCACCACATCGGCATTGCGGATCAGGATGTCAGTCATCGGTGCACCTTTGCGCACCCTTCGGTTTCATGGGAAACCCTGGCGGGTCGTCAGAAGGGCGAAGGACACGACCGGCACCACGGCCAGACTAGCCCGCGATGGTGCGGGCCGGCAACCGTCCGGCCCGGAGAAAGGTGCTTCAACCGCAGCCGAAAGGCACAAGCCGCCCGCGGGCCTCAGCCGTTCAGCAGGGCCAGTGCCTCGGCATGAACCTCTCGGCTGGCGGCGGCAAGGATCTGCCCGCCCTCCAGCGCCGGGCGTCCCTGCCAGTCGGTGACGATGCCGCCTGCCGCCTCGATCACCGCGATCGGCGCCTGCACGTCATAGGCCTGCAAGCCCGCCTCGATCACCAGGTCGATCTGGCCCGCCGCGATCAGCGCATAGGCGTAGCAGTCGGTGCCATAGCGCACCAGCCTTGCCCGCGCCGCGACCCGGCGGAAGGCCGCGCCTTCCTCGGGCGTGCCGACCTCGGGGAAGGTGCTGAACAACAGCGCCTCGCCCAGGGGCCGGGGTGCCCGCACGCCCAGCGCGGCCTCTCCCATGGGGCCCTTCATGCGAGCCCGGCCCAGCCCGCCCTCGAAGCGTTCGCCGATATAGGGCTGGTCGATGATGCCATAAAGCACACCGTCCGCATCGCGGACCGAGATCAGCACGCCCCAGGTCGGCGTGCCGGCCAGATAGCTGCGCGTCCCGTCGATCGGATCCAGCACCCAGGTCAATCCGCTTGATCCGGGGACCACGCCGAACTCCTCGCCGAGGATCCCGTCGTCCGGTCGGCGGCGCGCAAGAACCTCGCGCATCCGCTCTTCGGACAGACGGTCCGCAGCGGTCACCGGATCGAAACGGTCGGTTTCCTTGTTTTCGGCCACCAGCGCGCGTGTCCTGAAATGCGACAGGGTGGCAACGCGCGCCACATCGGCCAGTTCATGCGCCGTGGCGACCAATTCCGCCGCGAGCGCCGCTGAGACCCGCATGATTCCCCTCCGACCTGAAGGGCCCCATGGCCCCGCCCCCGCCGCTAATGGCGCGCGGGGGCAAGGTCAAGGCAGTCAGGCGGCTTCCGAGAGAACCCGGGCCAGGTCGAACAGCCGGCGGCGCTGCGCCTCGGGGATGGCGTAATAGGATCGCACCAGTTCCAGCGCTTCCTTGTCCGACATCATGTCGCCGTGGGCATAGGTCGTCGCGACCTGACCTTCGGCGAGGCCTTCGAAGAAGAACGAGATCGACACGCCCAGCGCATCGGCGATGTCCCAAAGCCGGGAGGCGCTGACCCGGTTCATGCCGGTCTCGTATTTCTGGATCTGCTGGAACTTGATTCCGACCTTGTCGGCAAGCTGCTGCTGCGTCATGCCCACCATCCAGCGGCGGTGACGGATGCGTTTGCCAACATGGGCGTCTACGGGATGCTTCATTCTATACTCCAACCACGAGTGTTCAGTCCCCTCGCAGTCCTGTAAGCAAATTCCATGCCAAACCTTCAGGAAGGACAGAGCGCGTGAAAAAAAATCTTGGCCGGCCGAAAACCTGTCCTTTTGGATAAGTCGAATTATACGTCTGTATAACACACGGTGAGGTTGTCCTTACCGGGCCAAGAAGCGGCTGCGACCGAATCGGCACTCTCCTCAAGGTAGTATCGCGTTTCGCATTGCATTTTGCACACGCTGCGGAAAACTTTTGCAGAATGCGAAGAATGCGGATCATTGCATTGCAAGAAACGGTATGGAAGCTAAAAGCCCTACACCGGAAGTGGTAGAAACAGCCCCTGGAGCTGAACCCGATGATGCAAGCCTGGCAGATCAGCGAACCCGGTGCCGCACCGACGCTCAGCTCGGTTGGCACTCCCGTTCCCGCTAAAGGCGAAATCGTTGTCCGCGTGGAAGCAGTCGGGCTCAACTTTGCGGATATGCTGTCGATCCAGGGCAAGTATCAGGTCCGGCACCCGTTTCCCTATGTGCCCGGCATGGAGCTTTCGGGCGTGGTCGAGGCGCTGGGCCCCGAGACCACGGGCCCGGCTCCCGGCACCCGCGTCCTGTCCACATGCTCCTCTGGCGCCCTTGCCGAACGCGTGGCCCTGCCCGCGGACCGGGTCTGCCCGATTCCCGAAGGCATGGACTTTGCCGAAGCCGCGGGTTTTCCCATCGCCTATGGCACCTCGCATCTGGCATTGACCCATACGGCCCGGCTGCGGGCGGGCGAGACGCTTTTCGTGACCGGCGCCGCGGGTGGCGTGGGGCTGACGGCGGTCGAGATTGGCAAGCGGCTCGGCGCGCGGGTCATCGCCTCGGCACGGGGCAAGGACCGGCTGGAGATCGCCCGCGCGGCGGGGGCGGACGTGCTGATCGACAGCGAGGCGCCCGGCCTGAAAGAGGCGCTGCGGGCAGAAGGCGGGGTCGATGTCGTCTATGACGCTGTCGGCGGGCCGGCCTTCGATGCCGCGCTGCGCGCCTGCCGGCCCGAAGGGCGGCTGCTGGCCATCGGTTTCGCCTCGGGCGAGGTGCCGCAGATCCCGGCCAACCTGCTTCTGGTCAAGAACCTCACCGTCTCGGGCTTCTGGTATGGCGGGATGGAGATGCACGCCCCCTCGCTGGTCGCCGCCAGCATGTCCGAGCTTCTGCGCTGGCGGGCCGAGGGCCTGATCCGGCCGCATGTCAGCCATGTCCTGCCCTTTGCCGCCTTCCCCGAAGGTCTCGCCCTCTTGCGCGACCGCAAGGCGACCGGAAAGGTCGTGATCCTGGTTCAGCAGCAGTAGGCCAGGCGCAGTTCGGCCATCAGCATGTCCACCGCCTCGCCCGTCGCCGCCGGCGACCGGTAGAGCGCCAGCTTCATCTCGCCCAGCGGCGGCAACTGGTTGTCGGCCTGGATCACCTCGGTGTCCGCCGGGATGTTGCCGAGCATCCGCGCCGAGATGGCAAGGTCGGCCGCCACCATCGCCTCGACAGCCTGCTCGCTTTCGCCGCCCGTCGCCAGGTCCCAGGAGATTCCGGCGCGGTCCAGGGCCGACTGGGCGACCGGACGGAAGATGCAGCCGTCCTTGAACCCAAGCCGCAGCGGCCGGCGCTGCCAGGCCCGGCCCTCCGGCGCGCCGACCCAGACCAGCGGCCGCGCGCCCAGCACCTCGGCGCCGGGGTCCGGCGCGTCCTCGGTGGTCACGATCACGTCGAACCCGCCACGGGCATAGTCCTGCTTCATCGCAAGGGTGAAGGAGGAGACCAGGTTCACCTGAACCCGGGGGTAGGTCTGCGCCATCCGCTTCAGGATGCCGGGAATCGCCGGATAGACCACGTCATGCGGCACCCCCAGCCGGATCGTGCCGCAACAGGCCGTGGCGTTGAACCGCGACAGCGCCTCGTCGTTCAGGGCCAGCATGCGGCGGCCGTAGGACAGAAGCTGCTCGCCCTCCGGCGACAGGGCCAGCTTGCGCGCCGCGCGCAGGAACAGCTGCATCCCCAGCGATTCCTCCAGCCGCTTGATCTGCATCGAGACGGCGGATTGCGTCAGGTTCAGATAGCCCGCGGCCCGCGTCACGCCGCCCACATCGGCGACGGTGACGAAGGAGCGCAGGGCGGCGAGGTCGAGATTGCGCGGCATATCACTGATCCTGATGGAATGCGTCACGATCATTCGTTTCCATGATGCATCAACTCATGCCATGGTTCAAGCATCCTGATGAGATTTCCAACCCGCATCACGAACACCGATGAAAGGTCCCGCCATGCGCCCCTTTTCCCTGTCCCGCCCGCTGCGGCCCGCCCTGCCCCGCCTTTCCCTTGCGTCCCGGATCTGGCAGGCCCTGATGCTCGCCCGCACCCGCCGCACCCTTGCGCATCTCGACGATCATCTTCTTGCCGACATCGGCCTCAGCCGCGAACAGGCCGAGGCCGAGGCACGACGCCCGCTCTGGGATGCGCCGTCGCACTGGCAGGACTGACAGGTTGACGGTTTTCGGCATGATCCGGGCCGGAAGCGCTTGAAATGAACCGGTGCGATACCGATATTCGACCCACGAGGTCGCGCCGGTTCCCCCGGCGTTGCCCTTAGGGACAACATCGGAGGCTTCACATGGCTCAGTTTGACACGATCCGCAGCGTAGGCGTC
>JBKBRG010000064.1:0-9364 GCA_046292325.1 Tabrizicola sp. | reverse complement strand
TGAACTCTTCGGCCCGCGCCTTCGCGGCCTCCATGTTCACGTCGGCGACGGCGCGCACCTCCAGCCCCTTGAACAGCGGCGCCAGCCGCAGATAGGCGCTGGAGATGTTGCCCGCCCCGATGATCCCGATACCCAGATTTGCCATTTTTCCCTTTCCTCAGAATGCTTTGGCCGAAGCGATGGAGCGGGTGGCGAACCGTGCGTCATCCTTCGGGTTGTCGTGTTCCATGACGAAGTGCCTGACCCCGATCCTGCGCAGCGCGGCCATGATCGTCTTCCAGTCGACCGTGCCGTGGCCCACGTCGGCCCAGCCGTCCTCGTCCCTGTTCTCGCCTGCCGGGGCGATGTCCTTGACATGCGCGGCGGTGATCCGGTCCTTGTATTTCCCGATCCAGGCCAGGGGGTCGGCGCCGCCGCGGATCACCCAGGCCACGTCGATCTCCCATTCCAGATCGGGCCCGCCCTCGAAGATGCGGTCCTGCGGATAGGATCCGTCGGGCAGCGCCCCGAACTCGAAGTCGTGGTTGTGCCAGCCGAACCCGTAACCGGCCGCCTTGTAGGGCGCGCCCGCCTTCTGCAACCGCGCGCCGAACGCCGTCCATCCCGCTGCATCCTTTGGCCGGTCGTCGGGCATGACATAGGGGCAATAGAGCCGCTCCATCTTCAGCGCCCTGGCGATGGCCAGCACCTTCTCGACGTCATTTTCAAGCTGTGTCAGCCCGAAATGCCCGGTCGGCATGGTCAGCCCGGTCGCCTTCAGGCCCTCGGCCGTCGCCGCGACCGCCGCGTCGTCGGCATAAAGCGCGCCGTAGCCCTCCACGGCCGTGTAACCCGCCTTCGACAGCATCTCGAAGGTCCGCGCCATGGGCGGGAAGTTGCGCGAGGAATAGAGCTGATAGCTGAACATGCGTTGTGCCTTTCGTCAGCCGCCACAGGTGGCGGAATGGAGATCTCGGAAGGTGAAGGTCGGGTCCGCCGAGGGGTCCTCGGGGGTGAAGGTGATCGTGGCCGGCTGGCCCGGAAACAGCGTCACGGCATTGGTCGAGAAGCGGCCCGGAACTTCGGATTCCACTGCAACAAAGGGGGCGAGTGCCTTGACCTGCAACGTCAATTTCCAGACGCCGCCGTCACGCCGGATCTCTGCCATCAGGCCCGAGGGTTGCAGGTCATAGGCCTTCCAGGGTTTCGGCGCATGCAGGTCCCCGCCCTGCGCATCGCCGCTCCAGGTGAAGGCCAGAACCTCGTCCGCGCGCAGGGCATCGGCGGCAAGGCTCAGCACCGGCACCGCCGCGTCGGTCGGAACCGTCACGGTCGCCTGCGCCAGATGCCGCACCGTCCCGTCCATCGCCGCCGCGTTGGCCGTGACCGTGATCGACACCGCTTCCGCCCGGTCGTTCACCGCGCGCAGCTCGATCCCGCCGTCCTTCGGCACCGCCGTCACCAGCACCGGCGCGTAGAACCGTGCGGCCATGTGGTGCAAGAGCTTCCAGTTCCCGCCGTGATCGAGGCTGGACCACGAACACACCGGCCAGGTGTCGTTGAGCTGCCAGTAGAGCGTCCCCTGACAATGCGGCTTCAGGCTGCGCCACTGCGTCACCGCCGTCTTGATCGCCAGCGCCTGCTGCACCTGGGAGACATAGACGAAATTCGGGAAGTCCACCGGAAAGCGGAAATAGCGGAACATCGTCTCGGCAATCCGCGCGTTGCCGCCGGGGTTCTTCTGGTGGCTCTCCATGACCGGGCTGGCGATGTTCCAGTCCCTCGGATCGGCGAATTTCCGGATCACCGACAGCGACGGATAGGACTGGAAGCCGAATTCCGAACAGAAGCGCGGGCTGACCTCCCGATAGTGATCGAAGTCCTTCCCCTCGTGCCACACCGACCAGAAATGCATGTCGCCGCTGGAATCGTCATGCCAGGCATCGCCGAATGCCAGCGGCCCGGGCGACGGCGACGACGGCCACCAGTTCGCCCCCGGCAGCACCGCGTGCAGCGCGGCCTCCACCGTGCGGTTCAGCCGGTCGTAGTTCACCAGATAGCGGTCGCGGTCCTTGCGTGATTCCGGGAACCAGGTCAGCGCCCCGATCAGCTCGTTGTCGCCGCACCAGAGGGCGATGCAGGCGTGGTGGCTGATCCGGCCCACAACATCGCGGACCTCGGCATCCACCTCGGCCAGGAATTCGGGGGTCGAGGGATACAGGTGGCAGGCAAACATGAAGTCCTGCCAGACCATCAGCCCCAGTTCGTCGCAGAGGTCGTAGAACCAGTCGGGTTCATATCGCCCGCCGCCCCAGACGCGGATCATGTTCATGCTGGCATCGACGGCGGATTGCAGCAGCCCCCGCACGGCTTCGGGCGTGATCCGCCCGAACAGCGCATCCGCCGGGATCCAGTTCGCCCCCCTGGCAAAGACCGCCCTGCCGTTGACCCGCACGCCGAAGGACCGCCCCGCCGCGTCGGGTTCGGAGACGAGCCGCATTTCGCGCAGGCCCAGCCGCCGCCTGGCCTGCGCGCCCGCCCCCGTCACGACCAGATCATGCAGCGCCTGCGCGCCCTGCCCCGCCGGCCACCACAGGACCGGATCGGCGATGGCCAGCGTCAGCCGCGCCACGCCGTTGCGCACCGCGGCCGTGGCCGAGACGCCACAGAGGCTTGCCGTGACCTCGTCCAGCCCCTCGGCCTGCACGGCCAGCGTCACCTCGGCCACGCCCTTCCGATGCGCCTGGGTCACGACGATATCCCCGATCCGGGGACCCGGCGGCTCCAGCCGGACCCCGCCCGAGACGCCGAAGACCCCCAGCGCGATGTTCCAGTCCCAGCCGAAATCGCACTGCTGCTTGCGCAGCATGTTGGCATGCGGGATCGGACCGTTGACCTGCTGATAGGGGATCGGAAAGGGCATCCGCGCCGCCCGAGCCAAGGCCTCGCGGACGGGGCTGCGGAACAGGATCTCGACCGTGTTCTCGCCCGGTTTCAGCGCGGACGACACATCCACCCGCCAGCGCCGATGGACGTTGGCCGCCGACAGGACCAGCTCCCCGTTCAGCCGCACCTCGGCCACGGTATCCAGCCCCTCGATCGCCAGCCAGGCCGCTGATCCGTCGTGCGAAAACGCCCGCCGCGCCACCCAGTCCCGCTCGCTGACCCAGCGGCAGTCATGCTCGTTCCGGCCCCGATACGGGTCCGGGATGACCCCCGCCTTCACCAGCGCGGAAACCCCATCGCCGGGCAGGTCGAAGTCGATGACATGGGCGCCGCTTTCATCCGAAAGCGTCCAGCGCCCCGCCAGATCGAGCATGTTCAGATCCTCTGCTCTGTCTTTGCGTCGAAGAGCGAGGCCTTGGGGATATCGAGCCCCAGATGCACCTTCGTCCCTGCCGGCACCCGGCCCTCGACCGGGACCCGCACGCTGATGTTGGTCCCTTCGGCCTTCAGCCACAAAAGGCTGTCGGCGCCCAGGTTCTCGTCGATCTCCACTTCGGCCGGGATCGACGGCCCGGCCGGGGGCGTCGTCGAGACGGTGATGTGTTCCGGCCGGACGCCCAGGATCGCATCGTCGCGCTCCAGCACCGCCCCGCCATCGTATCCGGCAAGGTCGATCTTCGTGGACCCGAACAGGAAGGCCCGGCCCCCATCCACCGTCCGGCCACGCAGGAAGTTCATCGAAGGACTGCCGATGAAACCCGCGACGAACAGGTTGGCGGGGCGGTTGTAGATCTCCAGCGGCGCGGCCAGTTGCTGGATCACGCCGCCCTTCATCACCGCGATCCGGTCGGCCAGCGTCAGCGCCTCGATCTGGTCATGGGTCACATAGACCATGGTGTTGCCCAGCTGGTTGTGCAGCCGCTTGATCTCGACCCGCAGTTCGCTGCGCAGCTTGGCGTCCAGGTTCGACAGGGGCTCGTCGAACAGAAACACGTCCACATCGCGCACCAGAGCGCGGCCGATGGCGACCCGCTGCCGCTGCCCGCCCGAAAGCGCCGCGGGCTTGCGGTCCAGCAGCGGCTGGATCTGCAGGATCTCGGCCGCCCGGGCGATCCGCCTGTCGATCTCGGCCTGCGGCACGCGGGCGTTCTTCAGCCCGAACGACAGGTTGCCCCGCACCGTCATCTGCGGATAGAGCGCGTAGGACTGGAACACCATGCCGATGCCCCGCTCGGACGGTTCGGACCAGGTGACGTTCTTCCCCTTGATCCAGATCTGGCCGTCGGTGATGTCAAGAAGGCCCGCCAGGCAGTTCAAGAGCGTCGATTTCCCGCAGCCCGAAGGCCCCAGCAGCACGACGAACTCTCCCTCTGCCACGTCGAGGTTCATGTTCTTCAGCACCGAAACCGAACCGAAGTTCAGCGTCAGGTCCTTGACTTCAATCGAATTTCCCATGGATCAGCCTTTCACGGCACCGGCGGCGATACCGCGCACGAAGAGTTTGCCCGAGACGAAGTAGACAACCAGCGGCACGAGGCCCGTCAGCAGGGTCGCGGCCATGTTGACGTTGTATTCCTTCACCCCCTGGACCGAGTTGACGATGTTGTTCAGCTGCACGGTCATCGGGTAGGAGGCGGGCTTGGTGTAGACCACGCCGAACAGGAAGTCGTTCCAGATCCCCGTCACCTGAAGGATCAGCGCCACGACGAAGATCGGCAGCGACATCGGCAGCATGATGCGGAAGTAGATGCCCCAGAACCCCGCGCCATCGACGCGGGCGGCCTTGAACAGCTCTTCCGGGATCGAGCTGAAATAGTTGCGGAACAGCAGCGTCAGGATCGGCATGCCGAAGATCGAATGCACGATCACCAGCCCCCAGAGCGAGCCGTAAAGCCCCGCTTCTCGCAGCAGGATCACGATGGGATACAGCATGATCTGGTAGGGGATGAAGGACCCGAAGATCAGGATGGTGAAGAAGACATCCGATCCCTTGAAGCGCCAGTTGATCAGCGCGTAGCCGTTCACGCTGGCGATGGCGATCGACAGGATCACCGAGGGCACGGTGATGATGACGCTGTTCCAGAAGCCGCGGCTCAGTCCGTCGCAGTTCAGCCCGGTGCAGGCCTCGGCCCAGGCCTTGACCCAGGGCTGGAAGGTGATCTCGACCGGAGGCGCGAAGATGTTGCCCATGCGCACTTCCGGCATGCCCTTCAGGCTGGTCATCACCATGACCCACAGCGGCAGCAGGTAGTAGAGGCAGACCACGATCAGGATGCCGTAAAGCATGATGTTGCGCGGGCTGAGCGCCTTCTTCGGCCTGGCCCCGCGCGGGCCGGTCATGGCGGAACTCATCGGGATGTCAGCCACGCTTCTTGCCTCCGAACTCCAGATAGGCCCAGGGGATCAGCACGATCAGCACGGACAGAAGCATCATGGTCGAGGCCGCGAAGCCCTGTCCCAGGTTCTGCGCCTGGAACATGTAGTCATAGACATACATCGCCGGCACCTGGCTGGCGTTGCCGCCGGGACCACCGGAGGTCATGGCGACCACCAGGTCGTAAAGCCGGATGATGCCAGAGGCGACGATGACCAGCGTGGTGATGAAGACGGGCCGCATCATCGGGATCACCACGACCAGATAGGTCTTCCAGGTCGGGATCCCGTCCACCCGCGCTGCCTTCCAGATGTCCTCGTCGATGCCACGCAGGCCCGCCAGCATCAGGCACATGACGAACCCGGTGCCCTGCCAAAGCCCCGCGATCAGCAGGCCGTAAAGCACCGTGTCGGGATTGTTCAGCGGATCGAAGCTGAAGCTCGTCCAGCCCAGATCGCGCACCACGCCCTCGATCCCGAACTGCGGGTTCAGGATCCACTGCCAGACAAGGCCCGTCACGATGAAGGACAGGGCGAAAGGATACAGCATGATGGTGCGGAACGTGTCCTCGAAGCGGATCTTCTGGTCCATCAGCACGGCCAGAAGAAAGCCCATCGCGATGGTGAAGATCAGCGACATCACCCCGTAGAACAGCAGGTTCTCGATCGAGATCAGCCAGCGGTTCTGCGACCAGAGCCGTTCGTACTGGTCCAGCCCCACCCAGCGCAGCCGGGGAAGAAGTTTCGAATCGGTGAAGGAATAGACGACGGTCCAGATCGTGCCGCCGACAAAGACCACCAGGGCCGTCGCGATCATCGGGATCGCCGCGATCTTGGCGCTGATGTTGCGGGTCCAGCGCGCCCGCGCGCGTGCTTCTGACATCGGCCCCTGCCCCCCTTGTGCCGTTCAGGTGCGAAAAGGGGGCCGCCCGGCCGGGACGGCCCCCATGGTCAGACCAGGTTCAGAGACCCGATTTCAGGTTCTCGACCCACTTGGCATGGGCCTCCTCCGGCGGCATGTCCGACTTCCAGAACTCGACCATCAGGTCCTCGTTCAGCTTCTGCACGTCCGGCGACCAGACCATGTCGCCCGACGGAACGATGTTGCCGCCGGCGAGGATCTCCAGTCCCTTCTTCATGCAGTCGTTGGCGGCCGCCAAGTCGATGTCGCCGCGGATCGGCAGCGAGCCCTTCTTCAGGTTGAAGGCGACCTGCACCTCGGGGCTGACCAGAAGCGCAGCCAGACGCTTCTGCGCGGCTTCCTTCTCGGGGTCGTCCAGTTTCGGGAAGTAGAAGGCATCACCGCCGGTCGAGATGTACTGGTTCAGGCCCAGGCCCGGAAGGCAGGTGTAGTCCTTCCCGGCCACCTTCCCGGCCACCTGGAATTCGCCCTGCGCCCAGTCGCCCATGATCTGGCCGGCCGCATCGCCGTTGATGACCATGGCGGTCGCCTGGTTCCAGTCCTGCACGTTGGACCCGCGGGCAAGTTCGCGCGCGTCGGCCGCAGCCTTGAACACGGCGGCATATTCCGGGCCAGCCGCCACGTCCATGTTCTTCTCCACGTTCACCGCTTTCCAGGCATCAAGCCCGGCCACGGCGATCTGCATGGCGCCGAAGGCGAGGTTCGACTGCCAGGGCTGGTTGCCAAGCGCGAGCGGGATCTTGCCGGCCTCGCGCACCTTCGGGGCGGTGGCGACGAACTCGTTCCAGTTGGTCGGAACCGGGATCCCCAGATCCTCGTAGACCTTGTTGTTCAGCCACAGCCATTCCGGCGAGTGGATGTTCACCGGCGCACAGTAGATCTTGCCGTCAACGGTGCAGGCATCCAGCAGGCTCGGCGGATAGACGATGTCCTTCCAGTTGTTTGCCTCGGCCACGTCGGTCAGGTCCAGCATCAGGCCGGCCTCGACCAGTTCCAGCGCCTGCTGGCCGTGGTTGAACTGGGTCGCCCCCATCGGGTCGCCGCCGGTGATGCGCGAGATCATGATCGGCCGCGCCGTGCCGCCGCCGCCGGCGATGGCACCATCGACCCACTTGTCGCCCGAGGCATCGAAGGCCTTGGCAAGCTCGGCCACGGCCGCGGCCTCGCCGCCACTGGTCCACCAGTGCGTGACTTCAAGTTCGGTCGCCATGGCGGGCATGGCCACCGAGGCGCAGAGCACTGCCGTCAGCTTGGAAAATCTCATCCGTTCCTCCCGGTTTCTGAAACGTTATAGATTCAGCCTATAACGTTATAGTTTTGCCGATCAACTGATCTTTTCGCTTGTCGCGCCAGCTGGCAGAAGTTTTGATGAGGGGATGATCCGCGCAATTCCGCGCGGGTTGCATCAGGTGAACCGGGACGATGCCGCACTGCCGAAACAGCGTTAACCCTCTTGCCGGACAGAGGCTTTCCCCTGGCCGGGCGTCGGGTGGCGCTGCATCTGCAAAGGCGGCCGCCGTCGCCGAATCACCTTCGGGGATTCGCCGGGGCGGCACCGCCCCGCGCACAACCGGCGGAGGCTGCGATGGCCACCTTCTCTGATCCCGCCGCCCCCGATTCGGACGCCCGCCCCACGCTCAAGACGATCGCTGCCGCCACCGGCCTTGCCATCGCGACCGTCAGCCGGGCGCTGAAGGACGCCCCCGACATCGGCGAGGACACCAAGCGCCGCGTGCGCGAGACGGCCGCGCAGCTCGGCTACCGCCCGAACCGCGCAGGTGTGCGCCTGCGCACCGGCAAGACCAATGTCATCGCGCTGGTGCTGTCGACCGAAACCGACATCATGAACCACACCTCGCGTCTGATCTATTCGATCGCCAACGCCTTGCGCGGCACCGCCTACCATCTGGTCGTGATGCCCTTCTTCCCCGACCAGGACCCGATGGAGCCGATCCGCTACATCGTGGAAACCGAAAGCGCCGATGGGATCATCCTGAACCAGACCAAGGAGGACGACCCCCGCATCCGCTACCTGCACGGGCACGGCTTTCCCTTCGCCGCGCATGGCCGGACCGCGATGGGGATCGACCACCCCTATTTCGACTTCGACAACGAGACCTACGGCCGGCTTGGCGCCCGGACGCTGGCCGAACGCGGGCGGCGGCGTCTCATGCTCGTCCCGCCGCCCCGCTCGCACATGTATGCCCGGCACATGACCTTCGGCTTCTCGGACGAGGCGGCGCTTCTGGGCATCCCCTTCGAGGTGGCCGAGGGCGTGAACTCGGACAGCGGCGGCGATGCGGTGGAGGCCGCGATCACCGCGCGCTTCACCCGGCCCAATCCGCCGGACGGGATTCTCGTCGGATCGACCACCGCCGCCATGGCCGCCGTCGCCGGAGCCGAGCGGACCGGTCGCGTCCTCGGCCGGGATTTCGATCTGGTGGCGAAGGAAGCCATCGCCGTCCTGCGGCGTTTCCGGCAGGATGTGCTGATCGTGCGCGAGGATGTGGGACGGGCCGGCGAATTCCTGGCCCGCGCCCTGGTGGCCGAGATCGACAAGCGCGACTGGGCCGAACGGCAGGGGCTGGAAGTCCCGGTCAAGGTGGAACAGGGCCGTCCGGCCCGGATGGGAGGAACGCAATGAAGACGATGAAGGGGCCGGCGCTGTTCCTGGCGCAGTTCGCGGGGGATGCCGCGCCGTTCAACTCTTGGGGATCGATCACGAAATGGGCGGCCGACTGCGGCTATGTGGGCGTGCAGGTGCCGTCCTGGGACGGGCGCCTGTTCGATCTGGACAAGGCCGCCTCGTCAAAGACCTGGTGCGACGAGTTCAAGGGCGTCGCGGCCGAGGCCGGCCTTCAGGTGACCGAGCTTTCCACCCATCTCCAGGGCCAGCTTGTGGCCGTGCATCCCGCCTATGACACCCAGTTCGACGGCTTTGCGGCACCCGCCGTGCGTGGCAATCCGAAGGCCCGCGCCGACTGGGCGGTGGACCAGGTGAAGAAGGCGCTGACCGCGAGCCGGAACCTTGGCCTGACTGCGCATGCCACCTTCTCGGGCGCGCTGGCCTGGCCCTATCTCTACCCCTGGCCGCAGCGCCCGGCGGGGCTGGTGGAAGAGGCCTTCGACGAACTCGCCCGGCGC
>JBKBRG010000063.1:0-9418 GCA_046292325.1 Tabrizicola sp. | reverse complement strand
TGCGGATCGAGGTGACGCGGGACATCCCGACCTGCCAGGCCCTGCGCCGGGTGGTGTTCATCGAAGAGCAGGGCGTCAGCGAGGAAGACGAGCTGGACGGGCTGGACGGCCGGGCCATCCATCTGCTGGCCTGGGACGGAGAATGCCCGGTGGGCACGGCGCGGCTGCTGGTCAAGGGCAGTGCCGGCAAGATCGGCCGGGTCTGCGTGCTGCCCGAGGCACGGGGACTGGGCCTTGGTGCGGCGCTGATCCGGTCGGCGTTGCAGGAACTGGGGCGGATGCCGGGCGTGACGGAGGCCTGCCTCGACGCGCAAAGCCATGCGACCGGCTTCTACGAGAAGCTGGGCTTTCAGGTCGAGGGCGACGAGTTCCTGGATGCGGGCATCCCGCACCGCCACATGCGCCGCGCCCTCTGACCGGCGCTTGCCTTGCGGAGCGCCTTGCGGCGCAAGCCTTCCCTCTCGTCGTCGGGCTGCGCCTCCTCCTCGATCGCCGGGGGTTTTCCACCCCCGGACCCCCGGAGAGTATTTCGCAAAGGGCAAGAGGACGGCCGGGATAGTCTTGGGCGGGGCGGCGTGCTAGGTCAGGGGCATGAAAGCTTTGCCCTCCAAGGACGCGATCCGACAGTGGATCCTTGACAACCCCGGCCTTTCGGCCAAGCGCGACATTGCCAAGGCCTTCGGCATCAAGGGCGACGGCCGGATCGAGCTGAAGCGTCTCTTGCGCGAGCTCGAGAACGAAGGCGTGGTCGAGAAATCCGGCCGCCGCTTCCGCGAGCCGGGGGTATTGCCGCCTGTGGCGGTGTTGCAGGTCCTGCCGCCGGATGCCCGGGGCGATCTCTATGCCAAGCCGCTGGAGGAGGGGGTGGACGACAGCCCCCGGATCCTCGTCATCCCGAAGAAGGGCGATCCGGCGCTTGGCGCGGGGGACCGGATCCTAGCGCGGCTGGCGAAGGTCGATCTGGACGATTACGCCTATGAGGCCCGGCTGATCCGGCGGCTTGGGTCGAACCCAAGGAAGGTGCTGGGCATCTTCCGGCAGGGTGCCGAGGGCGGGCGGATCGTGCCCATCGAGAAGGGCAATGACAAGGAGTGGCGCGTGGCCGCCGACATGGCCGGCGGCGCGCGGGATGGCGAGCTGGTCGAGGCCGAGGCGGTCGGCGCCCGGCGGCTTGGGCTGCCGGCGGCGCGCGTGGTGGCGCGGCTGGGCGATCCGGCGGGGCCGCGGGCAGCCAGCCTGATCGCCATCCATCAGCATGGCATCCCGGATGTCTTTCCCGACGCGGTGATCGCCGAGGCGGATCGGGCGGAACCCGTCGGCGTGGCGGGGCGCGAGGACCTGCGCGACCTGCCCCTGGTGACGATCGACCCGGTCGATGCGCGCGACCGGGACGATGCGGTTCATGCGGAAGCGGACAGCGACCCCGGCAATGTCGGCGGTTTCGTCATCTGGGTCGCGATCGCCGATGTGGCGCATTACGTCACCCCCGGCAGCGCGCTGGACCGCGAGGCGCGGAAGCGGGGGAATTCGACCTATTTCCCGGACCGGGTGGTGCCGATGCTGCCGGACATCCTGTCGGGCGACCTCTGTTCCCTGCACGAGGGCGTGGATCGCGCCTGCATCGCGGTGCGGATGGTGATCGACGCCGGGGGGCACAAGCGAGGGCATCGCTTCGTGCGCGGGATGATGCGGTCGGTGGGTTCCCTGCACTATGCGCAGGTGCAGGCGGCGGTGGATGGCGCGCCCGACGAGAAGACCGCCCCGCTGGTCGAGCCGGTGCTGAAGCCGCTCTATGCCGCCTATGCCGCGCTGAAACGGGCCCGCGAGATCCGGCAACCCCTGGACCTGGAGCTGCCGGAGCGGAAGATCGAGCTGGACGAAGCGGGCCGCGTCGTCTCGGTCGCCTTCAAGGAGCGGCTGGAGGCGCACAGGCTGATCGAGGAATTCATGATCCTCGCCAATGTCGCGGCGGCGGAAGAGCTGATCCGGCTGAAGCGGCCCCTGCTGTTCCGGGTGCACGAGGAGCCCTCGCCGCTGAAGCTGGAAGGTCTGCGCGAGGTGGCGGAAGGCGCGGGCATGACGCTGGCCAAGGGGCAGGTCTTGCAGACGAAGCACCTGAACCGGCTGCTTGCCCAGGCGCAGGGGACGGAATTCGACGAACTCATCAACCTGTCCACCCTGCGGTCGATGACGCAGGCCTATTACCACCCGGAGAACTTCGGGCATTTCGGGCTGGCGCTGCGGAACTATGCCCACTTCACCAGTCCGATCCGGCGCTATTCCGACCTGATCGTCCACCGGGCGCTGATTTCGGCGCATGGCTGGGGGAAGGATGGGCTGTCGGCATGGGACGAGGAGAACCTGGAAGAGACGGGCAAGCTGATCTCGGAGGCCGAACGGCGGAGCATGGCGGCAGAGCGGGACACGACGGATCGCTATCTGGCGGCCTATCTGGCGGACCGGGTGGGGGCAGAGTTCGCCGGGAGGATCTCGGGCGTGCAGCGGTTCGGGGTCTTCGTGCGGCTGGACGAGACGGGCGCCGACGGGTTGATCCCGGTGCGGGCGCTGGGACGGGAATATTTCCACTACGACGAGGGCAGCCAGACGCTGACGGGGTCGGAGACCGGGCTGGTGCTGGGGATCGGGCAGAAGGTCATGGTCAGGCTGGCCGAGGCGGTGCCGGTGACGGGCGGGTTGATCCTTGACCTCCTGTCGGTCGAGGGCGCGGTGCTGCGCCCGCCGCGGCGGGCGGGGGGAAAGTATCACCCGCGCAAGCCCGCCCAGGCGGCGGCGAAGCGGCGATTGGTGCGGAAGCGGCGATGAGGGGCGGGGCAAGACTTTTCGGAAGGTTCTGCAAGACCCTTCGAAGGATCCTGGTCGCGCTTGCGCTGGGCGGGGTGGCCGGATTGGCAGCGGCACAGACGATCCTGCCCGATCCGGTGGCGGGGGTGGAGGAGAAGATGGGCTCTCAGGCCGGGCTCGACGCATGGATCCGGGAGTTCCGTCCCAGGGCGCTGCAAGCCGGGGTTTCGGCCGCGACCTTCGACGCGGCGCTGCGGGGGGTGGAGTTCAACCCGAAGGTCGTGGAGCGCGACCGGAACCAGAACGAGTTCACCAAGACGATCTGGGATTACCTCGACACCGCCGTCTCCGAGGATCGGGTGGCCTTGGGCCTGCAGGCCATCGAGAAGAACCGCGACCTGCTGGAGCGGATCGAGGCGGAGTTCGGGGTCGAGAAGGAAGTTGTCGCGGCGGTCTGGGGGCTGGAAAGCGCCTACGGGACCTATCGCGGCGACCTGCCGGTGCTGGGGTCGCTGGCGACGCTGGCCTACGAGGGGCGGCGCGGGGCCTTCTTCGAGGCAGAGTTGATCGCGGCGTTGAAGATCGTCGAGGGCGGGCATGTCGAACGGTTCACGGGGTCCTGGGCAGGGGCGAGCGGGCACACGCAGTTCATGCCGTCCTCATGGGAGAAGTTCGCGGTCGATTTCGACGGGGACGGGAAACGGAACCTCTGGGGGGATGATCCGGCGGATGCGCTGGCTTCGACCGCGAATTACCTGCGGCACTGGGGCTGGACCCGGGGGCAGCCCTGGGGGATCGAGGTGCGCCTGCCTGCGAGGTTCGACTACGACCAGACCACCGAGCGGGTGGTGAAGCCGGTGGCCGACTGGCAGGCGATGGGGGTTCGGACGATCCGGGGCGGCGACCTGCCGGACCACGGGCCGGGGTCGATCCTGCTGCCGGGCGGGCATCGGGGGGCGGCCTTCCTGATCTGGCCGAACTTCCAGGTGATCGAGAAATACAACACGGCGGATGCCTATGTGGTGGCGATCGGCTCGCTGTCGGACCGGCTGGCCGGGAGGCCGGCGATCCAGTCCGGCTGGCCCCGGGAGTTGCGGGCGCTGACCCTGGAGGAGCGGATGGAGTTGCAGGACCGGCTTGGCCGCGCCGGGTTCGATCCGGGGGGCGTGGACGGGCGGATGGGGCCGAAGACGGTGGCGGCCGTGAAGGCCTTCCAGAAGGCGAAGGGCCTGGTGCCGGACGGGTATCCGAGCCTCGACGTGCTGGAGCGCCTGCGTTAGTGTCCACCGTGGACATTTCCGGTTCATCGAGCCTTTTCAACAGCCTGATCGCGGAGGTCAGGGATTCTTAACGATCGGCGCTGCCCCGGTCGGCGGCCCCTTCCCATGCCTCCCGATGGTCGAGGGCGACCGCGAAACCGGCGGCGTCCCGGACCGGTTCGGGTCGGCGCTCCGGTCGGATTGCGCGCTGCGCGCAAGGCTGTCCTGCGCCGGACGCGCGCGAAGCCCGCGCATCCGGCGCGGAGTTGGGGGTTTTCCACCCCCAAACCCCCGAGAGTATTTGGAAAAGGGCAAATGGGCTGGTCAGGCGGGCCGGCGCAGGCGGGCCATGAAGAAGCCATCCATGCCCCCTTGGTGCGCCCAGAAGTCCGGGCGGAGACGAAGGCCGCCTTCCGGGGTCCACCAGGCCGGGTCGAGGCCGTCGAGCATGGGGCGTTCGACGGCGAGGTCCGGGTGGCGGCAGAGGGCGGCGGACAGTTGGGCCTCGCCTTCCTCGGGCAGAAGCGAGCAGGTGGAGAACACCAGCCGTCCGCCGGGATTCAGCCAGCCGAGGGCGCGGTCGAGCAGCTGGGCTTGCAGGCTGACCAGGGCTGCAAGCTCGGCGCCGTCCTTGACGAAAGGCAGGTCGGGATGGCGGCGGATCGTGCCGGTGGCCGAGCAGGGGGCGTCGAGCAGGATGGCGTCGAACGGCCTCCGCGGCTGCCAGTGCAGCGCGTCCGCCGTGACGAGGGTGGCGGTCAGGCCGGTGCGGGCGAGATTGGCCTGCACGCGGACCATCCGGGGGGCGGAGATGTCGAGGGCGGTGACCTCGGCCCCGGCAGCGGCGAGTTGCAGCGTCTTGCCGCCCGGCGCGGCGCAGAGGTCGAGGATGCGTTCGCCGGGCCGGGGTTGCAGGAGTTTCGCGGGAAGGGCGGCGGCGGCGTCCTGCACCCACCAGCCGCCCTCCGCATAGCCCGGCAGGGTGGAAAGCTGGCCCGGAGCGCGCAGGCGCAGGCTGCCGGTGGGCAGGATCTCGCCCTGAGGATGGGGGAAGCCCGCGCGAAGCGTGAGGTCGAGTGGCGGTTCCTGGGCGTGGACGGCCTCGATGGCGGCGACGGTATCGCGCCCGTAGCTGTGGACGAGGGGCTGGCGGAGCCAGCGGGGAAGCTTCTGCACCGGAAGCGTGACGGGATCGGGCAGGCCGCGCAGGACGGCGTTCACCAGGCCGGCCAGGTGCGCCGTGCGTTTCCCGCCCCGCCGCGTGATCTCGACCGCGGCATTGACGACGCCATGGGCCGGTGCGCCCTGGGAACGCTCGGCGACGGCGAGGCGCAGGGTGTTGCGCACGGTCAGGGGCGGGGCCTTGCGCAAGAGCCGGTCCAGCAGCCTGTCGGCGCCTTCCAGGTGGCGCAGCGTGGTCTCGGCCAGTCGCAGCGCGCGGGCGCGGTCGGCGGGGGCGAGATGGTCGCCGGAGAAGTCCGACAGCATCCGGCCTTCGCCGAGCACGCCATCGAGGATTGCGACTGCGGTGGCGCGCGCCGCGATGCCATCGGCCATGACCGTCCCCTTGCTGGTTGTGGGGGCGGGGTTATATCACGACGGAAGGCCAGACAAGGAAGGGTCCAGGATGGAAGGGTCGGACAGGAACGACGATCTGCCGCCCGCGGCGCGGCGGGCGCTTGCCGAGGCCGAGGCGCGCCGGAAGGCCGCAGCGGCGCAGGACCCGCTGCCGAAGGAGCTGGGCGGTCGGGACGGGCCCGAACCGGTGCGCTATGGCGACTGGGAGAGGAAGGGCATCGCGATCGATTTCTGAGCGTTCGCGCCTCGGCTGCCGGCCGGTTCTGCCGCGACCGCCTGGCCCGGCGCGGCCGAGGCTCGGAGCCCCTAGCGCAGGCGGAAGGTGGCGCTGTCGCCGGTGCCCTTGTCCACGGTGAAGCGGAGCCTGTCTGCCCCCAGCGCCTCGACCAGTTGGCAGTTGTAGCGGATGGGGGTGCCGCTCCAGTCCATCTCGCGGCAGAAATACCCGTCCTTCCACGACCAGTTGCCGGTGATCTTCCAGCCCAGCGCCGAGCCGTCGATGCGGCCGTCGGGCAGGACGTTGATCGAGAGGTCGTAGAGACCGATGCGCAGCGTGCGGTCCTTGACCAGGTCCAGGAAGCGGTCCTTGTCCTTGACCGGCTCGAACCCGTTGGCCGCGGCCGGAACCGGGACGGAGACCAGGAACAGAACGGCAGCCAGACGCAGCATGACATCCCCCGATGACATGATCGGGCGGTTTACGCGCCCGGCGCCTGATCGGATCACCCGTCAGATGCCCAGCACATCCATCATGTCGTATTGCCCGGGTTTCTGGCCCTGACCCCAGAGCGCGGCACGCAGCGCACCACGCGCGAAGATCGCCCGGTCGGTGGCGACATGGCGCAGGATCACCCTTTCGCCCTCGCCCGCGAAGATCACGTCGTGTTCGCCGACGATGTCGCCGCCGCGGATGGCCGAGAAGCCGATGCTGCCCTTGGCCCGGGCGCCGGTGATGCCGTCGCGGCCCGAGACGCGGGCGTCCTCGAGGCTGACGCCGCGCCCATCGGCGGCGGCCTGGCCAAGCATCAGCGCGGTGCCGGACGGGGCATCGACCTTCATCCGGTGATGCGCCTCGACGATTTCCACGTCCCAGTCGGCGTCCAGCGCCGCGGCGACCTTCTGGGTCAGGCGCACCAGCAGGTTGACGCCAAGCGACATGTTTCCGGCCCGGATGATGACGGCATGGCGGGCGGCGGCCTCGATCCGGGCGAGGTGCCAGGGTTCGAGGCCGGTGGTGCCGATGACATGGACGGCGCGGGCCTGCGCCGCGAGCGCGGCGAAGTCCACCGTGGCGGCGGGGGCGGTGAAGTCGATCACCGCCTGGGCCTTCGCGAAGGCCTCCAGCGCGTCGTCGGTGACCTTCACCCCGAGGGGTGCCCCGCCCATCGCCTCGCCCACGTCGCGGCCGATCCAGGGATGGCCCGCGCGCTCGACGCATCCGACGAGGCGCAGCCGGTCCGAACCCTGTGCCAGGCGGATCAGCGTCTGGCCCATGCGCCCCGATGCGCCTGTCACCACAAGTCCCGGACGATCGCTCATGCTGCACCCCCTGCCGCTGGCCCTTCCCTAGCGGGTTCACGCGGGTCTGAGAAGCCCGGCGTTGCGGGCCGGGTCGAAAGGGCCTATGTGATCGCGCATGTCCAAGCGCTTCGATACCGGGTCCGGCCCGTCACAACGCCAGCTTCGGGTGGGAGAACTGATCCGCCGCACGCTGTCCGATGTGCTGAACCGGGCCGAGATCCACGACCCCGAGCTGAACGCCATGTCGATCACGGTGGGCGAGGTGTCCTGTTCGCCGGACCTGAAGGTGGCGACGGTCTATGTCATGCCGCTGATGGGGTCGGTTCCGGTCGCGGCGGCGATCGCGGCGCTGGCACGGAACAAGGCCGAGCTTCGGCACCGGGTGGCGGGGGAACTGACGCTGAAATACGCGCCCGACCTGCGGTTCCGGCCCGACGAGACCTTCGACCGGCTGGACGAGACGCGGCGGCTGTTCGCCGACCCGGCGGTGCAGCGCGACCTTGGCACGACGGACGACACGGAATGAAGTGGCTTGCCCTGGCCGTCCTGCTGGCCCCGGTGGCGGCAGAGGCGGCAGACTGCCGGGATACCAGTTTCGAGGGCGCCTCCTACACGGTCTGCGAGGTCGGCTCGGACGAGGATCTGCGGCTGTTCCATTCCGGGCCGGATGGGGCCTATGGCAGCTTCCGCAACATCGACCTGGCGCTGGCAGCCGAGGGCAAGGCGCTTGGCTTTGCGATGAACGCCGGGATGTATCACCGCGACCTGTCGCCGGTCGGTCTCTATGTCGAGAACGGGGTGGAACGCTCGGCCATCGTGACCAGCGACGGGCCGGGAAACTTCGGCCTGCTGCCGAACGGGGTGTTCTGCATCGGAAAGACCTTCCGGGTGATCGAGAGCCGCGCCTTCAAGCGGGCGAAGCCTGCATGTCGCCACGCCACGCAATCGGGGCCGATGCTGGTGATCAAGGGCAAGCTGCATCCGAAACTGCTGCCGGACAGCGACAGCCGCTATGTCCGCAACGGCGTGGGCGTCAGCGAGGACGGCAGCCGGGCGGTGTTCGTGATCTCGAACGAGGCGGTGAATTTCCACGCCTTCGCCCGCTTCTTCCGCGACGGGCTGGGGATGCCGGACGCGCTGTATTTCGACGGCAACATCTCGCGGCTCTATGCCCCCGCGCTGGGGCGGCATGACGGCGGGTTCCCCATGGGACCCATCGTCGGCACCGTGGTCGCAAGGGGCTGAGCCATGGGACGTGTGCGCAAGGGTCGGGCGGTCAGCGGCTGGCTGGTCGTGGACAAGCCGGCGGGGGTGACCTCGACGGCGGTGGTCAACAAGGTGAAATGGGCGCTCTCGGCGCAGAAGGCCGGACATGCGGGGACGCTGGACCCCGATGCGACAGGCGTGCTGGCGGTGGCGGTGGGCGAGGCGACGAAGACGATCCCCTACATCACCGACGCGCTGAAGTGTTACCGGTTCCGGGTCGTCCTGGGGGCGGCCACCGATACCGACGATGCCTCGGGTGCCGTGGTCGCGCGGTCGGAACTGCGGCCGACGGATGCCGGGATCGAGGCGGCGCTGGGGGCGTTCCGGGGGCAGATCCGTCAGGTGCCGCCGCAGTATTCCGCGGTGAAGGTGGATGGCGAGCGCGCCTATGACCTGGCGCGCGAGGGCGAGGTGATGGAACTGACGGCGCGGCCGCTGTGGGTGGAACGGCTGGAGATGCTCGGGCGGCCGGATGCGGACCATGTGGACCTGGAGATGGTCTGCGGCAAGGGGGGGTATGTCCGGTCGATCGCGCGGGACCTTGGGGCGGCCTTGGGCTGTCTGGGCCATGTCGCATGGCTGCGGCGCGAATGGTCGGGGCCGTTCCGGGCGGAACAGGGTGTGACGCTGGAGACGGTGGACGCCGAAGCCAGGTCTGACGCGCTGGACGCGCGGCTGCTGCCGCTTGAGGTCGGGTTGCAGGATTTGCCGGAGTTCCGGGCGACTGCCGAAGGGGCAGCGCGGCTGCGGAACGGGAACCCGGGGCAGGTTCTGGGTCACGCCGACTGGGGGACGGAGGGATGGGCTTCCCTGGATGGGCTGGCGGTGGCCGTGGGGCACTACCGGGGCGGCGAACTGCACCCGAGCCGGGTGTTCGTCCGCTAGGTGTGAAATCTCAGGAGGTTGTTCACCCGGAACGGGGTTAGGCTGCAATCGCCAAACTCCAGCCGAGGACCCGCAAGGATGAACAACCCACACCATGGTGCCCGTCT
>JBKBRG010000062.1:0-9440 GCA_046292325.1 Tabrizicola sp. | reverse complement strand
AGAAGCTGTTCTTCAACCTGCGCAAGGCCAAGGCCAAGGTCGGCGCGCTGGAGGAGGGCGACCTTCGGCCCGAGAAGGTGGCGCAGATCGCCAAGGATCTGAGCGTGACCGAGGACGAGGTCATCGACATGAACCGGCGTCTGTCGGGGGCGGATGCCAGCCTGAACGCGACCGTCGGGTCGGACGGCGACAGCGCGACCCAGTGGCAGGACTGGCTGGAGGACGAGGACAGCGACCAGGCCGAGGCCTACGCGGCGAAGGACGAGCTGGACGCCCGCCGTGCGCTGCTGGCGCAGGCGATGGCGGTGCTGAATGACCGCGAGAAGGACGTGCTGATGCAGCGCCGCCTGGCCGACGAGCCGGTGACGCTGGAGGAGCTGTCCGAAAGCTATGGCGTCAGCCGCGAACGGATCCGCCAGATCGAGGTCCGCGCCTTCGAGAAGCTGCAACAGCGGATGCGCGAACTGGCCAAGAGCAAGGGGATGCTTGTCCCGGCCTGACCGGCCCTTGCTACACTGTCGCAACGAACGCGGCGATCCCCTTCATGATCGCCGCGTCGTGCCCGACCCGGACATGGTCATTGGACGGCGGCAGCCCCAGCCCGACGCCCGGAACCGACCGCGCGATGATGCGGGCCGCGGCGGTGATCCGCGCGAGGCGGAAATCCGGTGGCGCGGCGGCCCGTCGGGCGGCGTTCGGAAGACCCCGATGTTTCAGGCTGACCGGCAGGATCCCGTGCCGGATGGCGCGGATCCGGGCCATGGATCACCGGGACCGGCAGCCGCTGGTCGGCCTCGGCATGGTCCTGCGGCCCGAACCGGCCGGGCGCCGTGCGCGCCGGTCCCGCTGCCGCGATGGCGGCGCGGGCGGCATCCAGCACCAAAGCCCCCGGGGCCGAGCATCGCAATGCGGCGCATCCTGCTTTCCCTGCTTGCAGAGCATGAACCCCGCGCGGGGACCGCCATCCTGTCGTCGGCCGGCGTCAAATCCGCTTGACCCGCCCCGCTGCCGCGGGTTTAGCAATTGCGCCTTCCGTCCTCTGGGGTTAGGTGCGTGCAGCACCGGAGAGCGCGCCATGCGGATGATCGACACCTTCCTCAAGCCGATGCACCCCGAGGGGTGGAAGTTCGTTCCCGCCTTCGCGGCCGTCACGCTGGTCCTGTTCTGGATCTGGGATCCGCTGGGCTGGATCGGCCTCGGGATGACGGTCTGGTGCTACTACTTCTTCCGCGACCCGAAGCGGGCGGTGCCGGAGAACGCGGGCCTGCTGGTCAGCCCGGCGGATGGCGTGGTCAGCCTGATCGAGCGCGCCGTGCCTCCGGCCGAGCTGGGCATGGGACCGGACGCCCTGACCCGGGTCAGCATCTTCATGTCGGTCTTCAACTGCCATGTGAACCGCGCGCCGATCGCGGGGCGGGTGACGGCGGTCGCCTACCGGCCGGGCAAGTTCTTCAACGCCTCGCTGGACAAGGCGAGCGAGGAGAACGAGCGCAACGCGCTTGCCATCGAGATGGCGGACGGGCGCAGGATCGCGGTCGTCCAGATCGCGGGCCTCGTCGCGCGGCGCATCATGTGCTGGAAGGCGGAAGGCGACCGGGTTCGCACCGGCGAACGTTTCGGCCTGATCCGCTTTGGCAGCCGGCTGGATGTCTATCTGCCGGCAGGCGTGGAACCGCAGGTCGCGCCGGGCCAGACCATGATCGCGGGCGAGACGGTGATCGCGCTGATCGGGCAGGACGCCCCGGCCCGCGCGGTGCGGATGGAATAGGTCATGGCTGCGCCTGCCGAACCGCCGCGGCAGCTGTTGCTGCTGAAGCTCTTGCCGAACCTGGTGTCGATCCTGGCGCTCTGTGCGGGGCTGACCGCGATCCGCTATGCGATCGTGGGCAACTTCACGCTGGCGGTGCTGCTGATCGGGGTGGCGGCGGCGCTGGATGGTCTCGACGGGCGGCTGGCGCGGATGCTGAAGTCGGAAAGCGCGATCGGGGCCGAACTGGACAGTCTGTGCGACTTCGTCAACTTCGGCGTGACCCCGGCGCTGGTGCTGTATCTCTGGGGGCTGAAGCCCGAGACGAGCCTGGGCTGGATCGCGGTGCTGGTCTATGTCGTCTGCTGCATGCTGCGCCTGGCACGGTTCAATGTCGGGTCCAAGGCCCCGGTGGGCGAGGCCGCGGAGAAGACCAGCTTCATCGGCGTGCCGTCGCCGGCCGGGGCGATGCTGGTGCTGTCGCCGCTGTATCTGGCCTTCGCCACCGACCGGACCCTGACCCTGCCGGCGGTGGTGGTGGCGGCCTGGATGGTGGCGATCGGGGCGCTGATGATCAGCCGTGTCCGCACGCCGTCGCTGAAGCGCATCACCATTTCCGCCGAACATGCCCGTCATGCCCTGGTCGGGGCGGTCGTGGTGGTGGCGGCGCTGCTGACCTACCCATGGGTGACGCTGCTGACCCTGTGCCTTGCCTATCTGTCGGGTGTCCTGTGGCTGGCGCTGCGGAGTTTCCGGACGCAGGATTCCACCTGAGCGTGTCGCGGTCCGCCAGCTTTCGCTTGCATTTCCCGGTGGGCAGGCCACTGTCCTTCCGACGCAAAAGGCAGGGGAAATATGCCGATGCAGGAAGATGCGATCCGCAGGTCCTATCGCCGCTGGGCGCCGGTCTATGACCTGACCTTTGGCCGGATCACCCAGAGCGGGCGAATCCTGGCCGCGCGCCACGTCAACATGCAGGGCGGATCGGTGCTGGAGGTCGGCATCGGCACCGGTCTTGCGCTGGAGTTCTACGGCCCGCAGGTTCGGGTCACGGGGATCGACCTGTCCGAAGACATGCTGCGCGAGGCCGAGGCGCGGGTCCGCCGGCTGGGTCTGCGCAACGTGGACGGCCTTCACCCCATGGACGCCCGCCAGATCGCCTTTCCCGATGCCAGCTTCGACCATGTCGCCGCCATGCACATCATGTCGGTCGTCCCCGAACCCGAAAGGGTGCTGGACGAGATGGTGCGCGTCGTCCGCCCCGGCGGATCGGTCCTGATCGCCAACCATTTCGCCGGCCGGGCCGAGGGCTGGTCCTTCGCCGAACGGGTGGCCGCGCCGCTGGCCGACTGGCTGGGCTGGCACGCCGATTTCCCGATCGAGCGGGTGCTGGGCCATCCGGGCCTGCGGCTGGAGGAAAGCCGTCAGGTCCGCCCCTTCGGCCTGATGACCTTCCTGCGCTTTCGCCGGGTTGAAACGGGCGACAAAACCTGACCTAGTGTCGCCCGGAACGGCAGGGGAGGCTCAGGATGAAACCGGTGAGATGGGGTGTGCTGGGGGCGGCGCGGTTCGCGCGGGAACACATGGCTCCGGCGATCCATGCCGCCGAGGGGGCGGAACTGGTGGCTCTGGCGACATCGGATCCGGCCAAGGCCGAGGGCTTCCGGGCCTTTTGCCCCGGCATCGCGGTGCACGGCAGCTATGAGGCGCTGCTGGCCGATCCGGGGATCGATGCGGTCTATGTCCCGCTGCCCAATCATCTGCATGTGGACTGGACGCTGAAGTGCCTGGCGGCGGGCAAGCATGTCCTGACCGAAAAGCCCATCGCTTTGCGCGCCGAGGAGATCGACAGCATCATCGAGGCACGCGATCGCACCGGCCTTCTGGCGGCCGAGGCCTACATGATCGTCCATCATCCCCAGTGGCGGCGCGCGAAGGAATGGTTCGAGGCGGGCGAGATCGGCGACCTGGTCCATGCCGATGTGGCCTTCAGCTTCAACCTGACCGACATGGGCAACATCCGCATGAAGCCGGAAACGGGTGGCGGCAGCTTGCGCGACATCGGGGTCTATACCTTCGGCTGCGTCCGCTTTGTCACCGGGGCCGAGCCGGTCGATCTCTCGGCCCGCATCCATCGCGAGGGCGGGGTGGACACCTTTGCCCAGGTCGCCGCGGTGATGGAGGGTCCGCGCGGGCGGTTCACCTATGGCTCGATGACCTCGATGCGGATGTACAACCGGCAGGTGGCGACCTTCCAGGGCACCCGGGGGATGATCCGGCTGGAGGGCGGGCCGTTCAACGCCAACGTCAACGACCTGGCCGAGGTGGAGCTGCACCGCGACGGCAACCGGGTGACGGTCGAACGCTTTCCGACCGCGAACCACTACAAGCTTCAGGTCGAGGCCTTCGGCCGTTCGGTGCGGACCGGTGCCGCCTATCCCTGCCCGCTGGAATTCGTGCGCGGCACGCAGGTGATGATGGACCGGGTCTACGACCTGGCGGTCGAGATCTGACGCCCCGCCCGTCGCCCACGGCTTCGCGCCGCGCGAGGGGCGCGCTTCACGTCGAGGAGACGAAGTCGAACGAGGAGGTGTCCGGGGGGTTTCCTCGGACCGATCCGGCGCATAGATGATGTCAGAGCTTACCGGAGGATGCCATGACCCTTGACCTGCCCCAGCCCGTGTTCGACGCCAATGCCTCCGGGGGCGGGTTCGGGGATCTGCCGGACTGGGATCTGACCGACCTCTACCCTTCGCCCGATGGCCCCGAGTTCGCCGCCGACATGGCGGAACTGGAACGCGCCTGCGCGGCCTTCGCGCAGACCTACGAGGGTCGCCTTGGCCGGCAGGACGCGGCGGGGCTTCTGGCCTGCGTGCGGGAATACGAGCGGATCGAGGTGATCGCCGGCCGCCTGATGTCCTATGCCGGCCTGCGCTATTACCAGAACACCATCGACCCGGAACGCGCGCAGTTCATGGGCAACGCGCAGGACAAGGTGACGGCGGCCACGACCCCGCTGGTGTTCTTCAGTCTGGAGTTCAACCGGCTGGACGACGACCATCTGGCGCGCCTTCTGGCCGAGAACGCCGATCTTGCGCGCTACAAGCCGGTCTTCGACCGGATGCGCGCGATGCGGCCGCACCAGCTTTCGGACGAGCTGGAACGCTTCCTGCATGACGAAAGCGTGGTGGGCGCCAGCGCCTGGAACAAGCTGTTCGACGAGACGATGGCGGGTCTGATGTTCGCGGTCGAGGGCGAGCCGGAAGAGCTGAACCTGGAAGCCACGCTGAACCTGCTGACCGACCCCGCCCGCAGCCGGCGCGAGGCGGCGGCGCATGCGCTGGCCGAGGTGTTCCGGAAGAACATCAAGCTTTTCGCCCGCATCCACAACACGCTGGCCAAGGAAAAGGAAATCCACGACCGCTGGCGCAGGATGCCCACGCCGCAGCACGCGCGCCACCTGTCGAACCATGTCGAGCCAGAGGTGGTCGAGGCCCTGCGCAACGCCGTTGTCGCGGCCTATCCCCGGCTCAGCCACCGCTATTACCGGCTGAAGGCGAAATGGATGGGGCTGGACAAGCTTCAGATCTGGGACCGAAATGCGCCCCTGCCGACCGAGACCCCGCGCACGGTGGACTGGGCCGAGGCACGCCGGACCGTGACCGAGGCCTATGCCGCCTTCGACCCGCGCATGGCCGACCTGGCGAAGCCGTTCTTCGACAGGGGCTGGATCGACGCGGGCGTCAAGCCCGGCAAGGCGCCCGGCGCCTTCGCCCACCCGACCGTCACCACGGTGCATCCCTACGTCATGCTGAACTACCTCGGCAAGCCGCGCGACGTGATGACGCTGGCGCACGAGCTGGGCCATGGCGTGCACCAGGTGCTGGCGGCGGGGCAGGGCGAGCTTCTCGCCTCTACCCCCCTGACGCTGGCCGAGACGGCATCGGTCTTTGGCGAGATGCTGACCTTCCGCAAGCTTCTGGATCAGGCCAGGACCCCGGCCGAGAAGAAGACCCTGCTGGCCGGCAAGGTCGAGGACATGATCAACACGGTCGTCCGCCAGATCGCCTTCTACGACTTCGAATGCAGGCTGCACGCGGCCCGGGCGCAGGGCGAGCTGACGCCCGAGGACATCAACGCGCTGTGGATGTCGGTGCAAGCCCAGTCGCTGGGCGATGCCTTCGAGTTCATGGAGGGCTACGAGACCTTCTGGTCCTATATCCCCCACTTCGTCCATTCGCCGTTCTACGTCTATGCCTATGCCTTCGGCGACGGGCTGGTGAACGCGCTTTACGCGGCCTATGCGGGCGGTCTGCCGGATTTCCAGGAGAAGTATTTCGCCATGCTGAAGGCGGGCGGGTCCATGCATCACAAGGACCTGCTCGCGCCCTTCGGGCTGGACGCGAGCGATCCGAAGTTCTGGGACAAGGGCCTGTCGATGATCGCGGGCTTCATCGACGAGCTGGAAGCCCTGGAAGGCTGATCAGCCCAGCCTTGCCAGATGGTCGGCAAGGGCGTGGTCGGGCACATCCGACAGGTCCTTGTCGTGTTCGCCGACAATGGACTGGGCAAGATCCTTCGGCATGGCCTTGCGCAGCTCGCCCAGCATCTTCGGGGCGGCGACCACCACGATGCGGTCGGCGCCGCCCTTCTTCCATTCGGCCTGCATCGCCGCGACGATGTGCTTTGCAAGCCGCGGGCGTTCCACCTCGATCGCGGCCCCGGTCTCGTGGCCGAAGCTGACCCCGACCGCCCGGTTGCGGCCGGGTTCGGTCAATGCCTTCGAGACATCCGGGAAGTCCTGGGCATTTGCCGCCTGCACGGTTTGCATCCGGCCGGGACCGCCGCGGAGCAGCCGAAAGCTGTGGTCGTCGGCAATGCAGAACAGGGTATCGGCAACTTTCATGGCGGGTCCTCCAGCATCGACGGTCCGATTTCACATCCGACAGTATGGCGCCGACCCTGGCCGAACCAAATGATCTGCATCATGAAGGGCCCTTTCCATGCACCCATTCGCCCTGCGCCTGCGGCGGAAGCGCGCAAGGGAAACGCGGGGCTTGGCAAGGCGGCTTCGCTTGCCTAGCTTTGCCGTATTGCAGGAGGTTGCCATGCCCAAGCTCGTCCGCCTTTACATCCAGAGCGTCGCCCTTGGCTTCGCGATCGCGGCGGGGTTCACCGCTGGGCTCGTATGGCTGGACGTTGCCGGATTGGGACATCTGATCAAGGCCTCCAGCATGGGCTGGGTCGCGGTGGCCATGCTGGTCGTCTTCAACGGGATCGTCTTCTCGGCCGTCCAGTTCGCCTTCCGCATCATGGGGATGGCCGACGCCGAGGACGGCCCGCGCGGCGGTCGCGGGGTGCGCGAGCCTGTGGCCGTGCCGGTCCTGGTGCCGGCCACCACCCGCCGTCCGGGGCGCTGATCCGCGACGCCTCACGAATTGCTGCGGCAGGTTTCGCCGGTTCGTCCTGACGTGATCCGTCTGCGGTCGGCCCGGCAGGGAAACCGGGTCCGCCGGCTTCGGGGGCTTGGCTTTCGCTTCAAATGATGCAGGTCTCGCCGGGCATATGTCTGGGAGTGCGTTTTCGTGGACCTGCAACTGATCAAGACCTTCCTCGAAGTCGCGTCCACCGGATCCTTCGGCGCCGCCGCCGGCCGGCTGTTCGTGACGCAATCTGCCGTCTCGCTGCGCATCCAGCGGCTGGAGGATCAGCTGGGTCGGCCCCTGTTCGAACGCACCAAGGCCGGCGTGGTGCTGACGGCCGCTGGGCGCGAGTTTCGCGGGTTCGCCACCATGATCCTGCGCAACTGGGAGCAGGCGCGCCAGCGGGTCAGCACGCTGGACGAACGCGCCCGGACGCTGGTCATCGGGGCGGAAAGCACGCTCTGGCCACGCTTCGGTTTCCGCTGGATCGACCGGCTGCGGGAAAGCCATCCCGAACTGGAGATTCGCGCCGTGCTGGCCCAGCCCGACGGGCTGGTGCAGATGGCGCTGTCGGGCGAGGTGCAGGCCATGCTGACCCACGGGCCGCTGGACCGGCCGGGTCTGCATTCCGAACGACTGATCGAGGAGCAACTGGTCATGGTCTGCCCCTGGCCCGAGGCCACGGTCGAAAGCGTCGCCCCGGCCTACATGCTGGTGGACTGGGGGCCAGAGTTCCTGCGCTTTCACGAGGCGGCGCTGCCGCGCCTGGCCAACCCGCGCCTGACGCTCAGCGACGGGGCCATGGCCGCCTGGTTCCTGCGCTCGCGCCCCTGTGCGGCCTATATCCCGACGCGGCTGGCCCATGCCTCGCTGGAGACGGGGCAGCTGTTCGCGGTGCAGGACGCGCCCGGATTTTCCCTGGTGTCCTGGGCGGTCTGGCGGGAAGACATCGGCGAAGACCTGCGCAGTGTTGCACAGAGGGCACTGGCCGAGACGCTGGCCGCCGTGCGCGAGGATGCAAGCGAGGTGATGGAACAGCTTTGACGCCTCCGGGGCCGCGCCGGTATCGCCCTGATTTCCGGGCGGTTTCCGCCGACCGGCCTGCCGCCTGGAAGGCCCGCGCCCCGGTTCAAGACCTTGTGGTCACGAGAAATTCTTGGGACCCCCTCAAGTATTCCAAATTTTTCTTAGCATTATCAGGGCCTTATCTCTGCCTTGCCGAAGCGAGGCCATCCCGGCCCGCCTGCAGAGATGAGGTTTGACGATGACAAAGCATCTGTTCCTGACCGTCCCCGCCCTGGCCCTTCTGGCGGTGACCCCCGCCCTTGCGCAGGACGGGATCACCGGCGTTCGCGACCTGAACGACCGCATCACCGACATCGAGGAGGAGGTGGCCGAGGACATGGACCGCTCGAACGACGCGGCACGGTTCGGTTTCCCGGAATACCAGCCCGGCTTCAGCGGCAGCGCCTCGCTTGGCTACACTGCCGAGACGGGCAACACCGAAAGCCAGGAGTTCAACCTGGGCGCCCGCCTGCGCTATGCGGACGGCAACTGGGTGCAGACCTTCGGTATCGCGGCCGACTTTGCCGAGGATGCGGGCGTGAAGACCAAGGAAGACCTCTTCGCCGTCTATGACGCGAACTACTATCTGAACGAAAGGTTCTACCTGTTCGGCCTGGCCCGCGTGGAACGGGACGGTCTGGCCTCGACCGCCGATGACATCGCCCGCGACGGCTTCATCGGCTTTGGCCCCGGCTACCGGATCGTCAACGAGCCCGACATGGCCTGGCGCCTGCAAGGCGGGATCGGGGTCAGCTATCTGAGGGACGGCCTTGGCAATTCCGAGACCGAGACGGGCTACATCGCCTCGTCGCGGTTCTTCTACCAGGTCTCGGATACGGTCTTCCTGACCAATGACACCGATGTGCTGTCGTCGGATACCGCGCTGCGTGCCAGCAACGATTTCGGCGTGAACTTCCGGATGACCGACAGGTTGTCGACCCGGGTCAGCTATCTGACCGACTACAACGATGCCCGCGACATCAGGACGGACAACCGTCTGGGCGTTTCGCTGGTGGTCGGGTTCTGATTTCCCTCGGACCAGACCGCGGCGGGGACGGGGCAGGGCAACCTGCCCCGTTTCCCATTGCGGGTGGCGGGCCCGCAGCAACCGTGAGGACCGGGGTTTTCCCGAGAGCCAGAGGTCTCAGGTGGGCGCCAGATACCTGGACCAGGATCCAGGCAGAGCCAGCCCCCGTTCGCTTGCT
>JBKBRG010000061.1:0-9600 GCA_046292325.1 Tabrizicola sp. | reverse complement strand
GGTGCGCTGTAGCGCACCCTACGCTGGTTCAGGGGTCACTCCCCATACGGCACCCAGACCGTCTTGACCTCGGTGGCCTGGGACAGGAACGTCCGGCCTTCGCCCTCTGCCCCCATCCAGTTCCGCGCCTTCCCATGGTTGACCCAGGTGCGTTTGAGGTTGCCTGCCGCCTCGCGCTCGATCAGGGCGGAGAGGGGGTGGGAGGAGAAGCTCCACACGGCATCCACGTCCATGTGGCCGGCGAGGCTTCTGGCGAGGTCTTGCGGCGGTCCGGTGACGATGTTCACGACCCCGGGCGGCACGTCGGAAGTGTCGAGAACCTGGTAGAAGTCGGTGGCCGACAGCGGGTGCTGGCCGGGGACGAGGATCACCGTGTTGCCCATCGCGATGGCGGGGGCCATGACGGAGATGAGGCCGAGGAGGGGGGCCTCGTCGGGGCACAGCGCGCCGATCACGCCGCAGGGTTCGTTCATGGCGAGCGCAATGCCGCGGATCGGGACGGACTTGGCGGCGCCATCGTATTTGTCGGCCCAGGCGGCGTAGGTGAAGAGGCGCTGGATGGCGGCCTCGACCTCCGGTCCGCCGGGCTTGCCGGTGGCGTCTTGCAGGCGTCGGGCGAATTCCGCCGCGCGGGCAGAGAGGTTTTCGGCGATGAAGTAGAGGATCTGCGCGCGGTTGTAGGCCGTTGTTTTCGCCCAGCCTTTGGCGGCATGGGCGGCCTCGACCGCGTTCCTTATGTCCTTGCGGTTGCCGATGCCGACATGGCCGAGGAGCTTGCCCTTCGGCCCGTAGACGGGTTGCGAGTAGCCAGAGTCGGGACGGGTCTGTTTGCCGCCGATATAGAGCTTGGCAGTGCGGTCGAGGGCGTCGACCAGCGGCTCGGCGGGGACCGCCGGGGTGGGGACGGGTTTCAGGGCCGCAGGCTTTGCGGCGGGTCTGAGGTAGGCCATCAGCCCCTCCCACCCGCCCTCGCGCCCGAAGCCGGATTCGCGGACGCCGCCGAAGCCCGCGGCGGCGTCGAAGAGGTTGGTGGCGTTGACCCAGACGACCCCGGCCTTGAGTTTCGGGGCCACGTCGAGGGCGAGGTTGATGTTCTCGGTCCAGACGGTCGCGGCGAGGCCGTAGCGGGTGTTGTTGGCCAGGGCGACGGCCTCTTCCGGCGTGCGGAAGGTCATGGCGACGAGGACGGGGCCGAAGATCTCCTCCTGCATCAGCGGCGAGGCGGTGCCGAGGCCGGTGATGAGGGTGGGCGGGTAGAAGCAGCCCTGTGCGGGCAGCGGGCAGGGGGCCTGGAAGTGCTCGCCCTCGGGGTTGTTGGCGACGAGCTCGGTGATGGTGCGAAGCTGGATCGGATCGACGATGGCGCCGATGTCGATGGCCTTGTCGAGGGGGTCGCCGACCCTGAGGCCCTCCATCCGGTGTTTCAGCTTGGCATAGAAGCGGGGGGCGATGCCTTCCTGGACGAGAAGGCGCGAGCCCGCGCAGCAGACCTGGCCCTGGTTGAACCAGATGGCATCCACAAGGCCCTCGACGGCCGAGTCGAGGTCGGCGTCGTCGAAGACGATGTAGGGGGATTTGCCGCCGAGTTCGAGGGTGAGCGCCTTGCCGGTGCCTGCGGTCGCCTCGCGGATGCGTTTGCCGACAGAGGTGGAGCCGGTGAAGGCGATCTTGTCCACGTCTGCGTCCACAAGGGCCGCCCCGGTGGCGCCGTCGCCGGTGACGATGTTCAGGACGCCTTTGGGCAGGCCCGCCTCGCGGGAGATTTCGGCGAAGAGAAGGGCGGTAAGGGGGGTATATTCGGCGGGTTTGAGGACCACGGTGTTCCCGGCGGCCAGCGCGGGCGCGACCTTCCAGGCGAGCATCAGGAGCGGGAAGTTCCAGGGGATGATCGCGCCGCAGACGCCCAGGGGGCGCATCTCGGGGTGTTCGGAGGGCAGGAGCTGGGCGAGACCCGCGTGATAGGAGAAGTGGCGGGCGACGAGGGGGATGTCGATGTCGCGGGATTCGCGGATCGGCTTGCCGTTGTCGAGGGTTTCGAGAACGGCCAGGAGGCGGGCATGTTTCTGGACGAGCCGGGCGAGCGCGTAGAGGTATTGCGCGCGCTTGTGGGCCGGAAGGGCGGCCCATTTCGGCTGCGCCCGGCGGGCGGCGGCGACGGCTGTCGCGATGTCCGCGGCGGTGCCTTGCGTGACCTGCGCCAGCGGCTTGCCGGTCGCGGGGTTCGAGGTGGTGAAGGTCTCGCCCGGCGCGGTGAAGGCGCCGTCGATGTAATGGCCGAAACGGCCCTCGTGACGGGCGATCCAGGCCAGCGCCTCGGCGGCGGATTCGGGGGCGGGGCCGTAGGCCATGCTGTCGAAGATTTCCTTGATGGTCATGGGCGTTTCCTAGGGCTGCCGCAGCGCGATGGTGGGGGGCAAGGCTGACCGCGCCCGCCCCCGGCGGGCGGGTCGGGCGCGGTGGGATCCGCCTTGGGCAGATCTGCCAGGAGAAGGGGCCGCGCGGCGCATCGTCAGCCCATCGCGTGGCGGTAGGCGGCGGAGTAGTGGCCGGTGAGGTGGTGTTCGAGCTGGCGTTCGATGTCGCCGAGCAGGCTGGAGGCGCCGAAACGGAACAGATCGGGTTGCAGCCAGGGATGGCCGAGTTCGTCCTTCATCAGCGTCAGATACACCAGCGCGTCCTTGGCCCTGGCGATGCCGCCCGCGGGCTTGTAGCCGACCTTGAAGCCGGTCCGCGCCTCGTAGTCGCGGATGGCGCGGATCATGGTGAGGGAGACGGGCAGGGTGGCGTTCACCGCCTCTTTCCCGGTCGAGGTCTTGATGAAATCGGCCCCGCCCATCATGCAGACGAGACTGGCGCGCGCCACGTTGCGCAGCGTGCCCAGTTCTCCGGTCGCGAGGATGGCCTTCACATGGGCATCGCCGCAGGCCTCGCGCATGTCGCGCATCTCGTCATAGAGCGCCTGCCAGTTCTGGGTCAGGACATGACGGCGGGAGATGACGATGTCGATTTCCCTCGCGCCCGCCTTCACGCTTTCGCCGATCTCGGCGATGCGCAGGCGGTAGGGCGAAAGCCCCGCCGGAAAGCCGGTAGAGACGGCGGCGACGGGGATGTTGGTGCCTTCCAGCGCGCGGACGGCGGTTTCGACCATCTCGTGATAGACGCAGACGGCGGCGACCGTCAGGCCGGGCATGCCGAGTTTCTCCAGCATCCAGGGCGCGACGGGCTGGCGGGCCTTGGCGCAAAGGCGCTGGACGCGGCCCGCGGTGTCGTCGCCCGACAGGGTGGTCAGGTCGATGAGCGAGATTGCCTTCAGAAGCCAGGCCGCCTGATGGTCCTTCTTCACCGACCGCCGGCCGGGAAGCGTGGCGGCGCGGCGCTCGATGGCCGAGGTGTTGGCCTGGACCGAGGCGACCCAGTCGAGATCCAGCGCCATGCCCGGATTGCGGGCATGGGTGACCTGGGGAAGGAGGCCCGTCTGGGCCGGGGCGTGGCTGTTCATGTCGTCCCCCTCGCGGGCGCGTGCCGGATCAGCGCGACGATGCCATGCGGGCGCCGGCCGGGCAAGGGTGGCGGCGCATGATTTCTGACCGGATGGTCAAAAAGCGGGGCCGTCAGGGGTCGGGCCGTTCCTCGCCCAGGGTGGCCCAGGGCTTGCCGGTGCCGCTGTCGGGGATGTCGGGGTCGGCCTCGCCGCGCAGGATCAGGGTCTTGGCGAGGAACAGGGCCGAGATCGGGGCGGTCAGGAGCAGGAACAGGGTGATGAGCCATTCCTGGATGCTGATGGTCCCGTCCTGCGGCAGATCGCCGATCGAGGAGGCAAGAAGCGCCGCCCCCACACCGATTGTGGTGGCCTTGGTCGGCGCATGCAGGCGCTGCATCGGGCGTGGCAGGCGGATCAGGCCCCAGGAGCCGACCAGAGCGAAGAAGCCGCCGCCAACGAGGCCCGCGGCGATGACCAGTTCGACGGCGGTTTGCAGGAACGGGGTCATTCGATGATGCTCCCCCGCAGGAGGAACTTGCAGTAGGCGACGGTGCCGACAAAGCCGGTCAGGGCCAGCAGGACCGAGACCTCCAGATAAAGCCCGGTCCCGGCCCGGATCCCGTAGAGGACCACGAGGGCGAGCGCGTTGATCGCCATGGTGTCCAGCGTCAGGATCCGGTCGGTCAGGGTGGGCGCGGTGAAGAGCCGCCAGATGTTCAGCGCGAAGGCCAGCGCGATGCAGGCGAACATGAAGGTCAGGGCGTAACCGAGGATCATTCGAAAATCCTTTTCAGGCGGGCCTCGTAGCGGGACTTGATCTCGTCGCGGACGGCATCGGGGTCGGGTGCGTGCAGGGAATGGATCAGCAGGGCCCGGCCGCAGGCCGACATGTCCGCGGTCAGCGTGCCCGGCGTCATGGTGATGGTGCCGGCCAGAAGGCTGATAGCCTCGGGCGAGGTCAGGTCGAGCGGCACGGTGATCCAGCGCGACTGCACCTTGTCGCGCGGGATGAACAGGATGACATAGGCCACCTGGAAATTGGCGACGATGATGTCCCGCAAGACCAGCATCGCATAGCCGAAGAGCCGCAGGGGATGGCGCACCCGCGCCCGGTTCGGCCACCAGGCCGAGGTGACGAGCGGCAGGATGGTCGCCAGGATGATCGCCATCACCAGGCTGCCGAGCTTCCACTGGTTGACCAGCATGAACCAGAGGACCACCAGCGTCAGCGACAGGTAGGGATGCGGGAAGAGGCGCTTCAGCATGGGTCAGCCTCCCTCGCCCAGGCGGTTGGCGGCAATGTAGTCCTGCGGCGCGTAAAGACTGTCTGCGGTGATCCCGAGCCAGGCGGTCACGGGTCCGGCCAGCAGGGTCAGTGCCACGAGACCCGCGAGAAGGCCGAAGGTGGCGGTGAAGGCCAGGCCCTCGGGCCCGCGCTCGTCGGGCATGGCCTCCATCGCCGAAGGTTTCCAGAACAGGGTGGAGCCGGCGCGGACATAGCCGAGGATCATCAGGAACGAGGAGAGGAGGATCACGCTCCAGACCAGCGGCGCCTGATCGCGGAAGGCGTCGAGGATCAGAAGCTTGCCGAGAAAACCCGACAGCGGCGGCATGCCGGCCATGGCGATGGCCGAGGCCATGTAGAGTGCCGCGATCAGGCCCGACTGGGCGATGGGGGGCGCGGTCTCGGTCAACCGGGCATGGGCCCTGCGGCGGGTGACGATATCGGCCACCAGGAACATCGCCGCGGTCGCCAGGGTGGAATGCAGGATGTAGTAGAGCGCGGCGCTGGTGGTGGCCGGGGTGAAGGCGCCGATGGCGGTGAAGGCGGTGCCCATCGAGGCGATGCCGCCGAAGGCCACGAGGCGCGGCAGGGTCGAGGCGCCAAGGACTCCGACGGCTCCGACCACAAGGGTCACAAGGCCTGCGGGCAGGATCAGGGCGTGCAGCATCGTTCCGGTCGCTGGCAGGTCGGGCGGAAAGACCATGGCGCCGAAGCGCAGCGTGGCATAGGCGCCGACCTTGGTCATCACCGCGAAGATTGCCGCGACGACTCCGGGCGCGTTGGCGTAGGTGCCGGGCAGCCAGAACTGCAAGGGCACCAGCGCGCCCTTGATCGCGAAGACGAGGATCAGAAGGACCGCCGCCACCCGCAGGAGGCCCGCATCGCCCTCGGGAAGGGTGGGGAGCTTCTGGGCGAGGTCGGCGATGTTCAGCGTGCCGGTCACGCTGTAGGTCAGCGCGAGCGCGAAGAGGAACAGCGACGAGCCGATCAGGTTGAAGGCCACATATTGCAGCCCCGCCCTGGCGCGCGCGGATCCTCCGCCGTGGATCATCAGGCCGTAGGAGGAGATGAGCAGGATCTCGAAGAAGACGAAGAGGTTGAAGGCGTCGCCGGTCAGGAAGGCCCCGCCGATCCCCATGAGGAGGAACTGGAGCAGCGGATGGAAATGCGCCCCCTTCGCGTCCCAGCCCGAGCCGATGGCGTAAAGCACCACCGCCAGCGCCAGCGCGGCCAAGAGCACGACCATCATCGCCGAGAGCCGGTCGAGCACCAGAACGATGCCGAAGGGCGCGGGCCAGTCGCCGAGGAAATAGACCTCGGGCCCGTGGGTCGAGGCCGCCCACAGAAGCGCCAGCGCAATGGCGTTCAGAAGCACGATCGAGGTCACGCCCGCGACGCGCTTCAGCAGCAGGTCGTTGCGCATGGCGGTGACCATGAGCCCGGCCATGAAGGCCGGCAGGACGACCGGCGCGATGATCCAGTGGCCCATCATGCCCGGCCCTCCGCCGCGTCGTCCTGGTCGGCGTCGTCCTTGTCCCGGTTCGGCATGTTCACCCGGTCGTGGCCGGATTCGAGGAAACCACCGATCGCCATGATCATGATGACCGCCGTCATCCCGAAGGATATGACGATGGCCGTCAGCACCAGCGCCTGGGGCAGGGGGTCGGCATAGGTCTCGCCGGTGCCGATGATCGGCGCCCGGTTCTGCACGAGGCGCCCGGAAGAGAAGATGAAGACGTTCACCGCATAGCTGAGCATGGTCAGCCCGAGGATCACCGGAAAGCTGCGCAGGCGCAGGGTCAGGTAGATGCCGACGGCGGTCATGACCCCGATGGCAATGGCGACAAGGGCTTCCATCAGCGGGTCTCCTGCGGGGGTTCCGTGTCGTAGGCGCGGGTGTTCGCCGCCTCACCCGTGCGCTGCGCCAGCCGCGACAGCGAGGCAAGCGCCAGAAGCACCGCGCCGAGGACGCAGAGGAACACACCCAGGTCGAAGATCGCGGCGGTGGCCAGCTCGAATTCCTCCAGCGGCCAGAGGTGGACATATTCATAGCCCGAGGTCAGGAAGGGCAGCCCGAAGGCCCAGGCGCCCGCACCCGAAAGCGTGGCGATCAGCACGCCCCAGCCGATCAGCACATGGTGGTCGTAGCGCTGGCGCGAATGGCTCCAGACATAGCCCGAGGCCATGTATTGCATCAGGTAGGCGATGGCGAAGACGAGGCCCGCGACGAAGCCGCCGCCGGGCATGTTGTGGCCGCGCAGGTAGATGTAGACGCCGACCATCATCGCCATGGGCAACAGAAGCCGGGTCGAGACGACCAGCATCATCGGGTGGCGGTCGCCGGCCTCGCGCTCGGGCCGGGTCTCGGCAAGGCGTCGAGTGACGGCGGGGCTGCGCAACAGGTTTTCCGACAGGGCATAGATCGCCAGCGCGGCGATGCCGAGCACGATGATCTCGCCGAAGGTATCGTAGCCGCGGAAGTCCACGAGGATGGTGTTGACTGCGTTCGTCCCGCCCGCGCCCGGCTTCGACTGGGCGAGGTGGAAATGCGAGATCGGCTCGAAGGCGGACGGCCGTGTCAGCATCTCCCAGGCGAGCCAGCCGATGCCGGCGCCGGCAATGCCCGCCACGCCCGCGTCGAACAGGCGGCGGTAGGCGGGGCTTTCCGCCGGCGTGGTCCTGGGCAGGAAGTTCAACGCGAGCAGCATGAGCAGGATCGACACCACCTCGACCGCAAGCTGGGTCAGCGCCAGGTCGGGGGCGGACATCAGCACGAAGAAGGGCACCAGAAGCAGGCCCACGACGCCGACAAGGATCAGCGCCACCACCCGCATCCGGTGCAGGAAGGGCACCGCGACCGCGGCGGCCATGGTGACGGCCCAGATCATGGCCACGACCGGCTCGACCGGCATGAGCGCGCGGGTGCCGGGCGCGTGGCTGCCGCCCGAGAAGGCCCAGAGCGCGGCGCCTGCGATGGCGAGGACCGCAACCGCGATGGCGCGGGACAGCGAGTTGTTGTGGAGCGCATCGGTCAGCATGCGGGCCAGCGCCGCGAGCGGCTCGACGATGCCGTCGAAGATGCGCCTGGCCTCGGGGCGCGGGGTGCCGTCCCACATCGCGCGCAGGGCGGGCCAGGCGCCCAGCATCATCAGGCCGCCGCCGACCGCGGCGACCGACATCCACAGCGCGGCGGCTTCCAGTCCGTGCCAGTGGGAAATCTTCACCGCGACGGGTTCGCCGGTGACGGCCCCTGCCGCCACTTCCACCAGCCAGGCGGCCGAGGCCATGGGGAAGAGACCGATGACGACGACGAGAAGCACCAGAAAGGCCGGCGCGCCCCAGAGGCCGGGGCCGGGATCATGCGGCGCATGGGGATAATCGTCGCGCACCGGGCCGAGGAAGCCATGGGCGAGGAAGCGGAAGGAATAGGCGACCGAGAACATCGCCCCGATCGTGGCCAGGACGCCCATCGCCCAGGGGGTGATCCAGGTGGTGTGGGCGGCTTCCTCGAGCATCAGCTCCTTGGAGAGGAACCCGTTCAGCGGCGGGATGCCGGCCATGGAGAGGCTCGCCAGCAGGGCGATGGTGAAGGTGATCGGCATGAGCGTGCGCAGGCCCCCAAGGCGGCGAAGGTCGCGGGTATGCGCCTCGTGGTCCACGATCCCGGCGGTCATGAACAGCGCGGCCTTGAAGGTGGCGTGGTTGATGATGTGGAAGACGGCGACGGTCGCGGCGGCCTTGGTGCCGAAACCCAGGAGCATGGTGATGAGGCCGAGGTGGCTGACGGTCGAGAAGGCGAGCAGCGCCTTCAGGTCGTCCTTGAAGAAGGCGATCTTGGCGGCCATCACCATGGTGACAAGCCCCGCGGTCGAGACGATCCAGAACCATTCCGGCGTGCCGGCCAGCACCGGCCAGAGCCGCGCCATCAGGAACAGCCCCGCCTTCACCATGGTCGCCGAGTGCAGATAGGCCGAGACCGGTGTCGGCGCGGCCATGGCATGGGGCAGCCAGAAGTGGAAGGGGAACTGGGCCGACTTGGTGAAGGCGCCGAGAAGGATCAGGATCAGGGCGGGCAGATACCAGTCCGAGGCCTGGATCGCCTCGCGGCTTTGCAGGATCACCGTCAGATCGTAGCTGCCCGCGATGTTGCCGAGGATCAGCATGCCGGCGATCATCGCCAGCCCCCCGCCGCCGGTGACGGCCAGCGCCATCCGCGCGCCCTGCCGGCCCTCGGGCAGGTGTTTCCAGTAGCCGATCAGCAGGAAGGAGGAAAGCGAGGTCAGCTCCCAGAACACGAGCAGCAGCAGGATGTTGTCGCTGAGGACAATCCCCACCATCGCGCCCTGGAAAAGCATGAGACAGGCGTAGAACTGTCCCATCGGGTCGGATTTCGCGAGGTAGAAACGGGCGTAAAGGATGATGAGAAGGCCGATGCCGAGGATGAGCCCCGCGAAGAGGAGGCCGAGCCCGTCCAGAAAGAAGGTGGCGTTGAGGCCGAGGGCGGGCAGCCAGTCGATGCGGGTCTGCACGATCTCGCCGCGCAGGACGGCGGGCGCCTCAATCGCGAGAAGCGCGAGGGCAAGCAGCGTGACCGATCCGGTGGCGGTGGCGCAGGCGGTGCGACCGGCGCGGATCATCAGGCCGGGCAGGAGCGCGCCGAGGAAAGGCAGCGCCGCTATGAGGGCTAGGGTCATTCGGGCGGCGTCCTCGTCGTGGCGTCGGGCGTTTCGTTCTTGATCGCTGCGCGGCGGGTTTCCGGCGATCTTGGGCCTTGCGTCAAGGGTTTCAAGCCCCCTGCAACAGGATTGTCGGGATTTTTTTCCAGGCGGGGACC
>JBKBRG010000060.1:0-9680 GCA_046292325.1 Tabrizicola sp. | reverse complement strand
TGGCCCGGTGCGATTGGGGCGGCATGGATCACTCCGACTGGCGCTGCTGGTTCAGCACGGTCGAGACGATGTCATACCACTCGCCGGATTCGTACATCTCGATCATCCCGGCATCGAGCGCGCCCAGCATGGCAACGGCGCGCGGATTGGACTTGTGCGCGATGACGTGCAGGCTGAGGATGCTTGACAGGTGCGGGTTCTGACCGACCGTCGCGATCAGGCCCAGCTTGGCAACGGTCGAGTCGCCGACCTCGGCATCGACCGAGACCAGGTCCACCTCGCCCGCCGCCAGCGCCCGGAAACATTCCTTGACGTTCTCGCCGCGCACCAGCGTCACCACGTTTGCCGTCAGGCCCGCCGCATCGAGCACGCCCGCGGTATAGCCCTCGGGACGGCAGATCCGCTTGCCCTCGAACTCGGCATAGCTGGTTGCCTGCATGAGCCCGCTGTCGCGCTTGGCGAAGAAGGCATCGACGATCTCGTAGAAGGGAGCCGAGAAGGCAAAGTCGTTGCAGCGCGCCTGGTCCCCGGGCGAGAGCATGGCAGCGCCCTCGCAGTCGGGGCGGATCCAGGGAAAGCTAAGGTCGTAGGCCCCCGAGGGCAGCAGCGCGTCGATATGCGCCTGCCAGTCGGACACGAAGCTGATCGTGTAGGGAATCGAGGGATCGGCGCGGAAGATCGCCATCTCGACCAGCTGGGTCATCATGCCGCCGCCGGGCAGGGTCTTGTCGGCAAAGGGCGCATAGCCGTTGCCGGTGACGATGGCCAGGGGCCGCTCGGTTGCCGGCGCAGGCTGGGTTGCCGGCGTCGCGCTGGCAGGGGTCGCGCTGGCGGGGGTCGGATTGGCGGGGGTCGGATTGGCCGTCGTCGCGCTGACCGGCATCACACCTTCCGGTGCCGCTTCGGCTGCCGCTTCGGCGCAGGGAATGGTCAGGACCGAACCGATTTCGATCAGGTCGGCCTTTTCGCCGATCACGGCGACATTGGCGTCATAGATGCGCCGGTAGAGGTCGCCGTCACCATAGGCCGTTCTGGCAATCCGGCGCAGGTTGTCGCCGGCGCGCACGGTGTAGGTAGAGCAGGCCTCCTGCGCTTCGGCCACCGCCCCGGTCAGAAACAGGGCCGCGGTGCCAAGCAGGAATATGCGCGATATGTTCATGTTGCTTGTTCCTTGTTCCGTCTGATCGGTCCTGCGACCGTTCCACCGAACCCGTTCTGGCATGAGCGGGTCTTGTCCATTTCCTGCCAACCGGCCTCAGTCCGCCCGACCCGGCTGGGCATGGCCCGCCTGTCCCCCCGCGGCCGACCGCGCCACGGCCCGGTCAAGGGCATTGACCAGGTCGTCCAGGCTTGGCGTGCCATGGCCAGGGCGCGCGCCGGCGCCCGCCGAGAGCCGCCGCACCAGCGCCGGGCCGGCGCCGGACAGGGACATCCCGGCCTCGGGATCGGCGACGATGGACCTCATGGCGTCGCGGCCAGGACGAGAGTCATGTCCGCCGCCTCCACCTTGTTGTTGCGGATGATCGAGAATTCGGTCCGCGTCGCCCCGGACCCGACCAGCTGTTCGAGGATGGACTCGATCGAGGTCGGCCCGTCCAGCGCGACACCGGTGCTCTTGTCGCGGAACAGCACGTCGCCGGGACGCAGCGTGGTCATCCCCTGCTCGGGAACGGCAGTGACTTCCGTCTTCCACACGCCGTCCACCGTCAGGGTGCGCAACTGGATCCCGTTCGCCAGGGTGACGAGGCGCAGGGCATCGACGGTCAGCAGGCCGGAGCTCCGTTCGCCGTTCGATGTCGAATAGTCGGCCACCATGCGCGCCTTGCCGTCGAGGTCCACCTGCATCGCGTTCAGAATGGCCGCCGTCAGCGCCTTGGTCGTGGGGGTGGGACTGCCGTTGATCGCGTGGATGACCATCCCCTGCTGCAGCCACGGCCCGGCCGAGGCAAGGTCGGCCTCGGGCGAGATGCGCAGGATCTGCGCGACCGGCTTGCCGCCGACCATCCGGTCGTCGGCGGTGAAGGGAAGCACGGCATCCCAGACGGCGAAGGCCACCTGGGCCGCTGCCGGTTTGGCGGCGGGAGAGGCCGGCGTGTCGGCAGCGGGGCTGACGGCGACCGTGATTTCAGGCGCGGCCGATGCCTCTTGCGCGGGTGCCGGTTCCTGCGGTGCCGCGACGGCCACTTCGGTCGTCTCGCCGCCCTCGGCGGTCGCGGGCTCGGTGGCGGCGGGCTCGGGCTCGGTGGCGGGCTCGGAGGTGGCGGGCTCGGCCACGGCGGTATCGGTGGCGGCGGGTTCGGGCTCGGCGGCGGTCGCCGGGGCCTGGATCGCCGGGGCCGGCGTCTCGTCCGACGCTTCGGTCACCTCCGTCGCGGGTGCTGCCGTGGCCGGCTCGTCTGCATCGGGCGTGGCGACGGGTTCGGCAACGGCTGCCGGGGTCTCGGGCGAGGCCTGCGATGCGACGGCGGCATCGGCGGCCGGCATGCTGGCCCCGGTTTCGGCCGCGGCAATGCTTTCCGGCCCTTGCGGCTTTGCCTCCGGCGCGACCGGCGTTTCGGACAGGAAGACGAAGCCGCCCGCCGCAACCGCCATGGCGACGGCCACACCGGCAATCAGCGGCATCGCGCCCCTGCCACGCTGGCGCGAGGCAGGTTCGGGGTGCGCCGCAGAGGCGGATGGCGCCGAAGGTGCGCGCGCGGGCTCCGGTGCGGCGGGGGCTGCCGCCGGCCTGTCCTGACCTGCGTGGACGGTTTCGGTCAGGCCAGTCTCGCGCTTGAAATCGCTGACCAGACGTTGAACGGCGTCCTCGGTTCCCGGAATGGGTTCGGCCGGAGCCGCAGCGAAGGGCGCCCTGGTTTCATACATGGTCAGCCATTCCGCGGCCGACTGGATGCGCTGTTTCGGCAGCGTGTTCAATGCCTTGTCGATCGCCTCCAGGAATCCTTTCGGATAGCCCGGAATCCGGCCGCTCAGCGGCACGAAGGGATCGGGACGGTCCTCGGCCAGGGCGGCGAGCCGGGCCTGGCCGTTGACCGGGGCCTCGCCGGCGATGACGTGATAGAGCGTTGCGGCAAGGGCGTAGAGGTCGCTCCACGGCCCCTGCTCGGATCCGGCGATGTAGAATTCCTGCGGAGAATAGCCGTCCTTCACCACCCGCAGCGCCGACATCGCGCGGTTGGTCTGGCTGGCCTTCTCGCGCGCCGCGCCGAAGTCGATCAGGATCGGCTCGCCCTTCTTGTCGATCAGCACGTTGTCCGGCGAGATGTCGCGGTGCAGCATGTCGTTTTCATGGATGAACCCGACCGCCTTCAGAAGCTTGGTGGTGATCTCGACGACATGCTCTTTCGTCAGCGGCGGACCTTCGCCGTCGATGATCTGCTGCAGGTCAAGACCTTCGATGTAGTCCAGCGCCATGTAGGCGGTGCCGTTGTCCTCGAACACCTGGTGCACGGCGACGATGTTGGGGTGAACGATCTTGGCCAGGCTGCGCGCCTCGCGCACGAAGAGCTGGACGATCGAGCGCAGTTCGGCCGAATGCGCGCGCGACCTTGCGGCGACCATGGCCTTGGACCGGCGGCAGACCGAGGAAGGGAAACATTCCTTGATGACCACGTCGCGGTCGAGGCTGTCCTTGGCCAGGTAGGTGATGCCGAAGCCGCCGCTGTTGATGTAGCGGGTGATCGTGTATTGGCCCTTGAGAAGCTTCGCACCCGGCTGCAGTTCGTCGATCAGGTCTTCGACCTCATCGACCGCGGGTTCTGCCGCCTTTTGCTGCGCCATCTCGCCATTCCCTCCGACACCAGTGCCTGACCGCCGGCGCCTAGACCCTTACGGGGACCATCGTCGCAAGCGACGAGTCCCGGCGCCCGGACAATCGTCCACACAAACGCACCAATTCATTGCAACCGTGATGGTTGTGGATGAGGGCGAAAATGGGGCGATCCAGAGGAGATTTGAAGGATCGGTCCGGTCAACCCTGACGCGAGAGGCCGCAACTACCTGCTGGCGGTCGCTTCCTCAGACTCCTGTTGTTTCGCAGGCAGAATGAATCCGGAAGCCCTGCCCGGTCAGACCGCGGGTGGCGCGAATCGCAGGTTCAGCCCAGCCGGCAGCGCAGCGAGCCGGGCCGCCCCGGCAGGCGCATCCGGGCATCGTTGCGTTGCCGTTCGGCCACCAGCCGGCCCTTCGAGATCACCGCCAGCCGGTCGGGACGCAGGCGCAGCGCCTCGGTCGGGCTGCCGGCGTCCAGCACCACGAGGCTTGCCGTGCAGCCGGGGGCCAGGCCATAGCCCTGAAGCCCCATGATCTGTGCGTTGGTCTCGGTCACCATGGTGAAACAGCGCGCCATTTCCGCCGGATGGGTCATCTGCGCGACATGCAGGCCCATGAAGGCCACATCCAGCATGTCCGCCGTGCCCAGCGAATACCAGGGGTCCAGCACGCAGTCCTGCCCCCAGCCCACGGGCACGCCCAGGGCCTGCATCTCCTTCACCCGCGTCAGGCCCCGGCGCTTGGGATAGGTGTCGTGGCGGCCTTGCAGGGTGATGTTGATCAGGGGGTTCGGGATCGCGGTCATGCCTGACTCGGCGATCAGCGGCAGAAGCTTGGACACATAGTAGTTGTCCATCGAATGCATGGAGGTCAGGTGGCTGCCCGCCGCGCGCCCGCCAAGCCCGTGCCGCGTGACCTCGCGCGCCATGGTTTCCACATGGCGGGACATGGGGTCGTCCGTCTCGTCGCAGTGGACATCCCACATCAACCCGCGCTCGGCGGCGATGCGGGCGAGGTCGCGCAGGGATTCGGCGCCTTCCTCCATCGTGCGTTCGAAATGCGGGATGCCGCCCACCACATCGACGCCCATGTCCAGCGCGCGCAGAAGGTTCTGCCGGCCCGTCTTCGTGCGGTAGAGCCCGTCCTGCGGGAAGGCCACCAGTTGCAGGTCGAGGTAGGGGGCGACGATGCGCCGGACCTCCAGCATCGCCTCGACCCCGCGCAGGTGGTCGGGCGTGGTATCGACGTGGGTGCGGATCGCCAAAAGGCCCATGCTGACCGCCCAGTCGCAATAGGTCAGCGCGCGGGCAACCATCTCTTCCACCGTGGCAATCTCGCGCAACTCCCCCCAGAGCGCGATGCCCTCCAGCAGCGTGCCGGAGGCGTTCACCCGCGGCAGGCCGTAGCTCAGCGTCGCATCCATGTGGAAATGCGGATCGACGAAGGGCGGCGAGACGAGATCGCCGGTCGCGTCGATCACCCTTCGCGCCTCGGCCTCCAGCCGGCCCACGGCGGCGATCCGGTCGCCGGTGATGCCGATGTCGGCCACCGTTCCGTCGGGCAAGGTCCCGCCCTTGACCAGGATGTCGAACATGTCAGCGTTCCCCCTTGTTGTAGGGCAGCATCAGCGCCGCCGGGACTTCAGCGCGCCTGGACATCAGGATCAAGGCCAGGATCGACAGGATGAAGGGCAGGGCGAGGAAGAGCTGGTAGGGCAGGACCGCGCCCAGCGAGGTCTGTTGCAGACGGATCTGCAAGGCATCGAAGGCCGCGAAGAGGATCGCGCCGAGCACCGCCTTGCCCGGCTTCCAGGCCCCGAAGACCACCAGCGCAATGCAGATCCAGCCGCGGCCGTTCACCATCTCGAAGAAGAAGGAGGAGAAGGCCGACAGCGTCAGGAACGCGCCGCCCACCGCCATCAGCCCGGACCCGACGATCACCGCCCCCATCCGCAGCCCGGTGACCGAAAGCCCCTGCGCCTCGACCGCCGCCGGGTTCTCGCCCACCGCCCGCAAGGCGAGGCCGAGCGGCGTGCGATAGAGCGTGAAGGCCACCGCCCCCGCCACCGCGAAGGCGGCCCAGGTCAGCGCCGTCTGCGACAGCGCCTCGCCCAGCCAGGGCAGGTCGAAGGGCAATTCCAGGGGCTGGAACGGCGCGATCTTCGGCGGGCTGGTCACTTCGGGCAGCATCAGGCGGTAGGCGAAGGACGCGCTGGAGGTGGCCAGCAGCGTCACCCCCAGGCCCACGACATGCTGCGACAGGCCGAAGGGCACGGTCAGCGTCGCGTGCAGCAGCCCGAACAGCATCCCCGCCGCCATCGCCACCGCGACCCCGCCCCAGAGCGGCATCCCCTGCCAGACCGCCATCCAGCCGGTGAAGGCGCCGATGACCATGATCCCCTCGATGCCGAGGTTCAGCACGCCCGCGCGCTCGCAGATCAGTTCCCCCATCGTCGCCAGGATCAGGGGCGAGGCGATGCGGATCACCGCCGCCCAGAAGCTGGCCGAGATCAGGATGTCGATGATCTCGCTCATCCCCGCACCACCCTGACCCTGGTCAGCAGGATCGCCAGCACCATGAACAGCAGCGCCACCGCCAGCAGCATGTCGGCGATGTAGGTGGGCACCCCGGCCGCGCGGCTCATCGCGTCAGAACCGACGAAGATCCCGGCCACGAAGATCGCCGTCAGCACGACCCCCAGCGGATGCAGCAGGGCCAGCATGGCGACGATGATCCCGGTGTAGCCGAAGCCGGGCGAGAGGTCCTGGCTCAGATGCCCCTTAAGCCCCGCCACTTCGGACCAGCCGGCCAGCGCCGCCAGCCCGCCCGACAGCAGCGCCGTCTTCACCAGCACCGCATTGACCGGCATCCCGGCAAAGCGCGCGGCCTCGGGGTTCTGGCCCACGGCGCGGATCTCGAAGCCCAGCGTGGTGCGGGTCTGGATCACCCAGACCAGGAAAGCCGCGACGATCGCCAGCGCGAACCCCCAGTGCAGCCGCAGGCCATCGACGATGCGGGGCAGGCGGGCCTCGGGGATCAGGGCTGGCGATTTCGGCCAGCCCATGCCCATCGGGTCCTTCATCGGGCCTTCCAGCAGGTAGCTGACGAAGAGCAGCATGATGAAGTTGAGAAGCAGCGTGGTGACCACCTCGTCCACCCCGAGACGGGTCTTCAGCAGGACCGGCCCGAGCAGCAGCGCCGCCCCCGCCAGCATCGCGGCCAGCGCCGAGACGGGCAGCACCAAGGGGCGACCCAGCGCCCCGGTGCCGAGGAGGACCGCGACGATCGCCCCCGCATAAAGCTGCGCCTCGGCGCCGATGTTCCACAGCTTTGCCCGGAAGGCCACGGCGACGGCCAGCCCGGTGAAGATCAGCGGCGTCGCGCGGTTCAGCGTCTCGAGGATCGCCAGCTTCGACCCCAGCGCGCCCCGGGCGATCTGGCCAAGGACGGCGAAGGGGTTCGCCCCGGCCACCAGCGCAAGGGCCATGGCGACGCCCAGCGTTGCGACCAGTGCCAGCGCGGGCAGGCCCAGCCTGCGGGCCGCGGACGGGTTGGCGACGGGCTCAAGCCGCATGGGTGCCCTCGAACTTCTGCCCGGCCATCCACAGGCCCAGCTCTGCCGCCGTCATCGTCCCGCGCGCGAAGGCGGGCGACAGTCGCCCTTGAGACATCACATGAATGACATCCGACAAGCCCATGATTTCATCGAGGTCTTCGGAAATCATCAGAACTGCCGCCCCCCGGTCCCGCGCCGCGATCAGCTGGCCTTGCACATAGGCGATGGCGCCCACGTCCAGCCCCCGCACCGGCTGGTTCGCCAGGATGATGTCCGGCCCCGGCGCCAAGGCGCGGCCCAGGATCAGCTTCTGCATGTTCCCGCCCGACAAGAGCCGGATCCGCGTCGATGGCCCCGGACAGCGCACGTCATAGTCGCGGATGATCGCCTCGGCAAAGGCGCGGCCCGCGCGCCAGTTCATCCAGCCGCGTCGGGAAAAGCGGCTGCGATAGCCTTCCAGCACCGCGTTCTCGGTCAGGTCGAAATCGGCGATGCTGCCCTGGTGGTGCCGGTCCTCGGGGATGCGCGCCACGCCGCGCGCCAGCGCCTCGCCCGGCGACCAGCGCGTGACGGGCTGATCCTTCAGCAGGATTCGGCCCGAGGCGGGCAGGGCGAGCCCGCCCACGATCGCGGCCAGCGCGGCCTGGCCATTGCCCGAGACGCCCGCAAGGCCGGTGATCTGGCCCGCGCGCAGATCCAGCGTCACCGCCTTCAACCCCGGCGCCGCCCCGCGGTCGGGGGTCGAGACCCCGTCCAGCCGCATCAGCACCGGCCCCGGCACCCGCGCCTCGGCCCGGGGCAGCGAAAGCTCGCCCCCCACCATCAGCGCCGCCAGCGCCGCCTTGTCGGTGCCATGCGTATCGACCTCGCCCACCACGCGGCCATGCCGCAGCACCACGCAGCGGTCGGCGATCGCCATCACCTCGTGCAGCTTGTGGCTGATGAAGATCACCGACAGCCCCAGTGCCGTGGCCTTGCGCAGGGTGGCAAACAGCGCGTCCGTTTCCTGCGGCGTAAGCACCGCCGTCGGCTCGTCCAGGATCAGGATGCGCGCATCGCGGTAAAGCGCCTTCAGGATCTCGACCCGCTGCCGTTCGCCCACCGACAGGCGGCCGACCCTGGCGTCGGGGTGGACGGCAAGCCCGAAGTCGCGCGACAGGCGTTCCACCCTGGCCCGCGCGCCGCCGCGCGACCGCGACCAGAGGCTTTCGGTGCCAAGCGTGATGTTCTCCAGCACCGTCAGGTTGCCGGCCAGCGTGAAATGCTGGTGGACCATCCCCACCCCGGCGGCCAGCGCCGCACGCGGGTTGCCGGGGGGCAGGGGCCGGCCGAAGACCTCGACCGAGCCTTCATCGGCCACATAATGACCGAAGAGGATGTTCATCAGCGTCGTCTTGCCCGCGCCGTTTTCCCCAAGCAGGGCAACGACCTCGCCGCGCCGCAGGGTCAGCGACACGCCATCGTTGGCCACAAGCGCGCCGAAGCGCCGGGTGATGCGGTCGAGGCGGAGGACGACCTCCGCCTCTGCCTTGCCTTGGGTCACGACGACTTCGGCTCGCTGTCGTCGATGGTCACGGTGAAGCTGCCGTCCCTGATCGCGGCTTCCTTCTCGGCCACCAGCGCCATGACTTCGGCCGGGACCTTGCCCTCGAAGGTGCCGAGCGGCGCCAGCGAACAGCCGCCCGCCTTCATGTAGGAATGAACACCGTAGTTGTCGGCCTTGAAGGTGCCGGCCTGCACCGCGGCCACGGCGGCATTCAGCGTCGGCTCGAAATGCCACAGCGCCGAGGTGACGACCGTTTCCGGGTAATCGGCCTGCGTGTCGATGACGTTGCCGATGGCCAGCACGCCCCGCTCTTTCGCCGCGTCGGACACGCCGAAGCGTTCAGCATACATCAAGTCGGCGCCGGCGTCGATCATCGCAAAGGCGGTTTCCTTGGCCTTGGGCGGGTCGAACCAGGACCCGATGAAGCTGACCTGGAACTTCGCGTCCGGCTTCACCTCGCGCACGCCCGCCATGAAGGCGTTCATCAGCCGGTTGACCTCGGGGATCGGGAAGCCGCCGACCATGCCGATGTTGCCCTTGGTCATGCCGCCCGCGACGATGCCGGACAGATAGGCCGCGTCCTGGATGTAGTTGTCGAAGACCGCAAGGTTGGGGTTGGCCGCCGCGTCCGGCATGAAGCTGGAGCCCAGAAGGAAGGCCACGTCCGGATATTCCGCGCAGACCTCGCGCGCCTCGGCCTCGGCGCCGAAGATCTCGCCCACGATCAGCTTGACGCCCGCCTCGCAGTATTCGCGCATCACGCGGGGATAGTCGGTGTTGGCCACGTTCTCGGTGTAGGTGTAATCC
>JBKBRG010000059.1:0-9705 GCA_046292325.1 Tabrizicola sp. | reverse complement strand
GCCGCCTCGATCAGCCGGTCGATGTCCTCGGCGCTGCGGTGGAAGAAGGGCTCCATGAGCCCGAGGTCGGTGAGCGCTTCGGCGAAGAGCGTCCGCGCATCGCGGATTGCCTGCGCCTCGCGCGCGGTCTTGTCGATCATGCCGTTGTTCCTTTACCGGATGCTGAACAACCGCGCCTACATCGGCGAGGCCGTGCACAAGGGCGAGTGCTATCCCGGCGAGCACGACGCGATCATCGACCGCGAGACGTGGGACAAGGTTCACGCCATCCTGCAGGAAAGCCCCCGCAAGCGCGCCGCCCGCACCCGCGCCGACACGCCCGCGCTGCTGAAGGGGCTGCTGTTCGGCCCCGATGGCGCAGCCTTCTCGCCGACGCATACGCGGAAGGGCGGGCGGCTGTACCGTTACTACGTCAGCCAGACCGTGCTGAAGCATGGCGCAGGATCCTGCCCAGTGGGCCGCGTGCCAGCGGGCGAGATCGAGGCGGCTGTCATCGACCAGCTGCGCGCCGTGTTTCGCCAGCCCGAGATCGTCGCGCGGACGTGGAAGGCGGCACGTGCCCACACCGCCGACATCTCCGAGGCCGACGCCCGTGCGGCATTGCAGCAGCTCGACCCGCTGTGGGACGAGCTGTTCCCAGCCGAGCAGGTGCGCATCGTGGCGCTGCTGGTCGAGCGCGTGGACATCGGCGTGAACGGGCTGAACCTCCGGCTGCGGGTGGACGGGCTCGGCGGCCTCGCTCGCGAGATGCTGACCGGGGGCATCGGAGAAGCGGCGTGACCCGCAACACGCCGATCCCCGAGACGGTGACGTTCCGCGTGCCGTTCCGCGTCGTGAAGCGCGGTGGGCGGAAGGAAATGCATTTGCCGGAAGGCGCCACGCACTCGCGGCGGACCGACAACACGCTGGTCAAGGCGCTGGCCCGCGCGTTCCGGTGGAAGCGGATGCTGGAGTCGGGCGAATACGCCACCATCGCCGAACTGGCCGAACGAGAGGGCATCGCGCCCTCCTACATGACCCGCGTCCTACGGCTCACGCTGCTCGCGCCTGGCATCATCGACGCGATCCTGGACGGGAAGCAGGGGCCGGAGGTGACGCTCGCGCAGGTGCTGGAGCCGTTCCCGCTCACATGGCAGCATCAGGCGCTGCATTTTTCTCTGTAGGAAGAAAACTGCGCTTTGAGGGATTGACTCGAGGGACGGGCTCGCATAGATCTCTGTAAATCGCCTTACAGAGGATTCTCTCATGCGGCTCGCGGAGCTCTCGGACATTCACTCCGGCTACACGGCGCGCGGCAGGCTCGATCCGCTGTCGGAGGGTGGCGTGCCGGCGCTTCAGTTGCGAGACGTCGGAACGAACGGTGAAGCGCCAGGACCGGACTTCCAGAGGTACGACCTAGACAAGCTGTCCGACCGATACTTCGTCCGCGGCGGCGAGGTCGTCTTTCGATCGCGTGGCGAGCCGAACGCCGCGGTGGCCATTCCCGCTTCGCTGCCGGAGCCCGTCGTGGTCATTGTCCCGTTGGTGATCGTTCGCCCCGACAGGGACCGAGTTCTCCCTGAATACGTGGCATGGGCCATTAACCAGCCCGACGCGCAGCGCAGGCTCGGCGCGGAAGCGCAGGGCACAAGCCTCAGAATGATTCCCATGGCGGTCCTCGAGAACCTCGAGATCGCCGTGCCCGACCTGCCCACGCAGAAACGTATCGTCGAACTCGACGCCCTCGCCCGGCAGGAGGGGCAGCTGCTCCGTCAACTCGCCGCTCGCCGCGAAGAACTCGTAAGCGCCATTCTCGGCGATGCAGCGAAGGCCGCCGACCAGAAGGACATTGCCCGATGACCGACCAGATCACCCAACAGCAGATCAACCAGACCGCATGGGCGGCTTGCGACACCTTCCGGGGCGCCGTCGATGCCGGCCAGTACAAGGACTACATCCTCGTGATGTTGTTCCTGAAGTACATTTCGGACCTCTGGAACGACCACGTCGAGACCTACCGCAATCAGTACGGCGGTGACGAGGCCCGCATTCGCCGGCGCCTCGAGCGCGAGCGTTTCATCCTGCCCGAGGGCGCCAGCTTCTACGACCTCTACGCCCAGCGAAACGAGGCGAACATCGGCGAGCTGATCAACATCGCGCTGGAGAAGATCGAGGACGCGAACCGGGCAAAACTCGAGGGCGTCTTCCGCAACATCGACTTCAACTCCGAGGCCAATCTCGGTCGCCCCAAGGATCGCAACCGCCGCCTGAAGAACCTTCTCGAAGACTTCGCCAAGCCCGCCCTCGACCTGCGCCCGTCGCGGGTGACAGAGGACATCATCGGTGAGTGCTACATCTACCTGATCTCGCGCTTCGCCTCGGACGCTGGAAAGAAGGCGGGCGAGTTCTACACCCCCACCGCCGTGTCCCGCCTGCTGGCCAAGCTGGCCGCGCCGCAGCCCGGCAATACGATCTGCGACCCTGCCTGTGGCTCCGGCTCGCTCCTGATCCAGGCCTCGCAGGAGGTCGGGTCCGAGAACTTTGCGCTCTACGGGCAGGAGGTGAACGGAGCAACCTGGGCGCTGGCCCGGATGAACATGTTCCTGCACGCCAAGGACGCCGCCCGCATCGAGTGGTGCGACACGCTCAACAGCCCCGCGCTGGTCGAGGGCGACCACCTGATGCGCTTCGACGTGGTGCTCGCCAATCCGCCTTTCTCGCTCGACAAATGGGGCGCGGAGGATGCCGACAACGACCAGTACAAGCGCTTCTGGCGCGGCGTGCCGCCCAAGTCCAAGGGCGACTACGCCTTCATCACCCACATGATCGAGATCGCCAAGCGGCAGTCCGGTCGCGTGGCGGTGATCGTGCCGCATGGCGTGCTGTTCCGGGGCGGGGCCGAGGGGCGCATTCGGCAGCAGCTGATCGAGGAGAACCTGCTCGACGCCGTCGTCGGCCTGCCCGCCAACCTGTTCACCACCACGGGGATTCCGGTCGCCATCCTGATCTTCGATCGCTCGCGCGAAGAGGGCGGCGCGAACGAGGGCAGGCGCGACGTGCTGTTCATCGACGCCAGCAAGGAGTTCACGCCGGGCAAGACCCAGAATGTGATGGACGACGCGCATGTCGCCAAGGTGCTGGAGACCTACGGCACCCGCGCCGAGATCGAGCGGTATTCGCACCGCGCCAGCCCAGAGGAGATCGCCGAGAACGGCTACAACCTCAACATCCCCCGCTACGTCGACACTTTCGAGCCGGAGGAAGAGATCGACGTGGCTGCCGTGCAGAAGGACATCCTGCGGATCGAGGCCGAGCTGGCCGAGGTTCGGGCGAAGATGGCTGAGTATCTGAAGGAGCTCGGCGTTGATGCGTAAACTGCCAGCAGGATGGGAACTCGCCGCCCTCAGTGATCTGGTCCCGCGGGAAAAGCCAATCGTCTACGGTATCGTGCAGGCCGGGCCGGAGTTCCCTGGTGGCATCCCATACATCAAGAGCTCCAACGTTGGCGCGAAGATCGACCCCGCCTCACTATCGCGTACGTCACCCGCAATCGCGTACAAATACCGTCGTTCGGTTGTGCGTCCGGGCGATATCGTATTCTCGTTGCGTGGCAACATCGGGCAACTGAGCATTGTTCCGGACACCCTTCCTGAGGCGAACCTCACGCAAGGAACTGCGCGCATTTCCACCAATGGGCGCGCCCTGAACGCTTTCGTGGCCGAAGCTCTTAAGTCCCCCAACCTTCAGAAGCGCATCGACATCGTTTCCAAGGGCAGCACCTTCAGGGAGATTTCTCTGGAGGAACTCAGAGACCTTGAGCTTCCACTCCCCCCGCTCCCCGAACAGCGCAAGATCGCCGAGATCCTGCGGACCTGGGACGAGGCGCTCGAAAAGCTCACCGCCCTCCGCGCGGCGAAGGCGCGGCGGCTCGATGGCCTGGCCGCCAAGCTGATCCATGATGAACAGGCCGAACGCCTCCACCTGCGCGACTTCCTGCGGGAGGTGTCCACGCGAAACCGCGGCCAACAGGTCGAGCGCGTGCTCAGCGTCACCAACTCCGCCGGCTTCGTCCTCGCCGAGGATCAGTTCGCCCACCGTGTGGCCTCCGCGGACCTGTCCAACTACAAGGTCGTCCGGCGCGGCCACTACGCCTACAATCCTTCCCGCATCAACGTCGGCTCCATCGCGCGTCTCGACGCATGGGAAGACGGCGCGCTCAGTCCGATGTATGTCGTTTTCCAAGTGCGCGACGGACTGGATTCCGATTTCTTTGGGCACTGGCTTCGCTCGGCGGAGGCCCGTCAGCGGATCGCCCTGGCCGCGCAAGGAAGTGTCCGCGAGACGGTCAGTTTCGGTGACCTCGGCTCGATCCTCATCCCGGTCCCGACCATCGACCGGCAGCAGGCCATCTCCCGCGTTCTGAACGCGGGCCGTGACGAGATCGCCCTCATCGACGCCGAGATCGAAGCCCTGACCCGCCAGAAACGCGGCCTCATGCAGAAGTTGCTGACAGGCGGGTGGCGGGTGAAGGTGGAGGCGCCGGTTGCCTGACTTCTCGGACTTCATCGTCTATGCCGACGAGAGCGGCGATCACGGGATGGTCAGCATCGACCCGCAATATCCCGTCTTCGCGCTGACCTTCTGCGTCATGCGCAAGGACGAGTATGTCGGCGCCGTCGTGCCCGCCATGCAGCGGTTCAAGTTCGGCATCTGGGGCCACGACTCGGTCGTCCTGCACGAACATGAAATCCGCAAAAGCCTCGGCCCCTTCGGCCTGCTCCGCACCGGCCGGGCGCTGCGCACCCGCTTCTTCGACGAACTGAACGCGCTGATGGACGCGGCCCCGATGAAGATCTTTGCCTCGGTCATCGACAAGGAAAAGCACCGCGCGAAATACGCGAACCCCTGGAACCCCTACCAGATCGCCCTGCATTTCTGCATGGAGCGGCTGCAGGCCATGATGAACCGCTTCGAGCAACACGGTAAGACGGTGCATGTCGTGTTCGAGAGCCGGGGCGCCAAGGAAGATGCCGATCTTGAACTGGAGTTCCGCCGCATCGCCAGCAACCAGAGCCATTGGGGCTACCGCCGGCACGACTTCAGCCGCTTCGACTTCCAGCCCGTGTTCATCCCGAAGGCCGCGAATGCCTCGGGTCTGCAGCTGGCCGACCTGACGGCCCGGCCCATCGCGCTGTCGCGGTTACGCCCGGGCCAGCCGAACCGCGCGTTCGAGATCATCGAGCCCAAGCTGGGAGGGCTCAAATGCTTCCCCTAAGCGCCTGTCAGACAGGAAAAAACAAAGGGGCCCCGGAAGCTCCAGGACCCTTTTGTCGACCGGGAAATGCCCAATCCTTTGGTCCGTATATAGCCACAGAGCCCCTTAACTGCAAGTTAATCTGGGCCCGGGAGCGCGCCCCATGACCTTCAACGCCGCCGAGAAACACCAGTCCCAGGTTCCGGCGCTGCAGCTGCTCGTGGCGCTCGGGTTCACCCCGCTCTCGCAGGAGGAGGCGCTGCGCCTGCGCGGCGGGCGCCTGCGGAACGTGGTGCTGGACGATATCCTCGCCGAGCAACTCATGCGCATCAACCGGTTCACGCATCGGGGCCGTGAATACGGATTTGACCTCGAGGACGCGCACGAGGCGATGCGGCGGCTCAAGCCCACGCCGGACCGCCTGAAGGGGCTGCGCGGTACGAACCAGGACATCTACGACACGCTCGTCCTCGGCACGACGATCACCAAGTCCATCGACGGCGACTCGAAGAGTTACTCGTTCCGCTACATCGATTGGGAGCAGCCGGAGAACAACGTCTTCCACGTCACTGCCGAGTTCTCGGTCGAGAGAACCGCGTCGAGCCAGACGAAACGCTGTGACATCGTCGCTTTCGTGAACGGCATCCCGATCCTCGTGATCGAAAACAAGCGGCCGACCGAGAGCCTGAAGAAGGCGGACAGCCAGCTGATCGGCTACCAGAACGAGGACAACATCCCGCAGCTCTTCCACTTCGCCCAGCTGCTGATCGGCATGAACCGGAACGAGGCGCGCTATGCGACGGTCGGGACGCCGCGGAAGTTCTGGCAGACCTGGCGCGACGAGGAAGACACCGAGGAGGCCATCACGCCCTTCGCCAACCGCGTACTTACCGCGGCGGAGAAGGACGCCATCTTCTCCGGAGACTTCGCAGGCGCACGCGCGTACTTCGACGCGATGGCCGCCGAGGGCGAGCGCGCGGTCACGGTTCAGGACCGGACGGTGTACGCGCTGTGCCGCCCCGAGCGGCTGCTCGACCTCATCCGCCGCTTCACCGTGTTCGATGGCGGCGTCCGCAAGGTTGCGCGCCACCAGCAGTTCTTCGGGATCCGGCGCGCCGTCGAGACCGTCAAGCAGCATGATGTGAGCGGCGCCCGCAAGGGCGGCGTGATCTGGCATACCCAGGGCTCGGGCAAGTCGCTGACCATGGTGATGCTAGGGCGCTCGCTTGCTCTCGAGCGCAGCATCGAGAACCCGCGGATCATCATCGTCACGGACCGCGACGATCTCGACAAGCAGATCAAGGACACCTTCAAGTCCTGTGACCTCGAACCGGTTCGGGCGACGAGTGGGTCTCATCTTCTGGAGCTCGTCCACAACAAGGCTCCGCTGGTCACCACGATCATCAACAAGTTCGACACGGCGCTGAGGAACAGCAAGCTGGCGGACGACGACCCGAACATCTTCGTGCTGGTCGACGAGAGCCACAGGACGCAGACGGGGCGCTACGGCGGCCACAGCCAGTTCGCCGCCAAGATGCGACGCCTCCTGCCCAAGGCCTGCTACCTCGGCTTCACCGGCACGCCCCTGCTGAAGAAGGAGAAGAACACGCTTTCGACCTTCGGGCGGCTGATCCACCGCTACGCCATCGACGAGGCGGTCGCCGACGGCGCCGTCGTGCCGCTGCTCTACGAGGGACGACTTGTGGAGCAGCAGGTCTCTGGCACCGTGATCGACCGCTGGTTCGAGAAGATCAGCGAGGGGCTCACCGAGGACCAGAAGCGTGATCTGAAGCGGAAGTTCTCCCGGATGGACGCGTTGGCCAAGACCGACCAGGCCATCCGAGCCAAGGCGTTCGACATCTCCGAGCACTATCGCCAGCACTGGCAGGGGACCGGCTTCAAGGCGCAGCTCGTTGCCCCCTCGAAGGCCGCGGCCGTCCGCTTCAAGGAGGTTCTCGACGAGATCGGCCATGTCTCGAGTGCGATCGTCATCTCCCCGCCGGATGAGAACGAGGGCAACGAGGAGGTCGACCAGGAATCCAAGGACCTCGTCCGCCGCTTCTGGTCGCAGATGATGGCGCGGTACAAGACCGAGGAAGAGTACAATCGCCAGATCATCGATGCCTTCAAGGGTTCCGGCGATCCGGAGATCCTGATCGTCGTCTCCAAGCTGCTCACCGGCTTCGACGCGCCCCGGAACACGGTCCTTTATGTCTGCAAGTCCCTGAAGGAACACAATCTCCTGCAGGCGATTGCACGGGTGAACCGGCTCTACGAGGACGGCGGAACGGAGAAACAGTTCGGCTTCATCGTCGACTATGAGGGGCTGCTGGGCGAGCTGGACAGTGCGCTGACGACGTACAGCGCCTTCGAAGGCTACGAGGCGGCTGACCTCGCCGGAACGGTGCATGACGTCCGCGAGGAGATCCGCAAGCTGCCCCAGCTGCACGATCAGCTCTGGGATCTCTTCAAACCGGTTCGAAACAAGAAGGACATGGAGCAGTTCGAGCAGCACCTCGCTGACGAGGCGCTGCGCCATGAGTTCTACGGGCGCCTCAAGGCATTCAGCCGCTGCCTGCACATCTCGCTCTCGTCCGACAAGCTGTTCGATGTCTTCGACGAGGCCAAGATCGATGCCCTGAAACGCGACTGGAAGCAGTTCTCCGAACTCAAGCGCTCGGTCCAGCTCCGCTACCAGGAGACGGTCGATGTCCGCGAGTTCGAGCCGAAGATCCAGAAGCTGCTCGACGACCATGTCGTGGCGATGCCTGCCGAGACCATCATCGAGGTGGTGAACATCAACGATCCTGATGCGCTGAAGGCGGTCGTCGAGGAGACGGGCGTCTCCGAAGCCTCGAGGGCGGACCGCATCGCCAGCGCCACCCGGCGGGCAATCACCGAGAAAATGGATGAGGACCCGACGTTCTACAAACAGTTCTCCGAGCTGCTCGAAGAGACCATTCGCGCCTATCGCGAGAAGCGGCTCTCCGAGCGCGAGTACCTGAACAGCGTCGTGGACCTCGCGAGCAAGGTGGCACGCAAGGATCGGGGCCGGGATGTTCCTGAAAGCATCCGGGGCGATGAGGATGCACAGGCGTTCTTCGGTGTCCTGGAAGGTCAGCTCAAGATCAAGGACGATGAGCCGGTGGCCGGCGACGAAGCAGCATCCATCGCCCTGGAGATCATCGACATCATCAAGTCCCACCTGATCGTCGACATCTGGTCGAACGAAGTGGCCCAGAACAAACTGCGCAATGCCATCGATGACTACTTCTTCGATGTTCTGCGTGACGAGAGGGGCGTCGACCTGCACGTGGAGGTGCTCGACGACCTCGAACTCAAGATCATGGACCTCGCCCGGGCCCGGTTCGCAGCATGACGCGGGAATTGCATTGCCTGCAGTACGGTGAGCAGGAGATCCGATACGAAATCGTCCGCCGCCCGAGGAAGACACTGGAGATCGCCGTCGAGCCGGATGCGTCGGTGGTGATCGCGGCCCCGGAGGACGCGACGCTCGACGCCATAGAAGCCAAGCTGCGGAAGCGCGCGGCATGGGTGACGCGGCAGCAGCGGTACTTCGCCCAATTCCTTCCAAGAACACCGGAGCGCAGGTTTATCGCCGGTGAGACCCATCTCTACCTCGGGCGCCAGTACCGGCTGAAGGTCGTCCCGCATGTACAGGAATGCGTGAAGCTGATCCGCGGCTTCATCGTTGTGCAGACACACCGGTCGACCAGGCCGGAGGTGACACGCGAACTGGTCGAGGCATGGTACCGGGACCGGGCACACATCAAGTTTCCGGAGCGGATCGAGCTCTGTCTCGGCCACTTCCCGGATCCGGAGGCATTCAGGCCGAAGGGTCTCATCGTACGTCAGACCCGGCAGCGATGGGGGTCCATGTCACCGGCCGGACGTCTGCTACTGAACCGCCGCCTCGTGCAGGCGCCGGTCGATGCCATCGACTACGTGATCACCCACGAACTCTGCCACGTGGCCGAACCCCATCACGGGGCAGCCTTCTTCGATCTCCTCGACAAGGTGATGCCCGACTGGGAGCGCCGGAAGCAGAGACTGGAACGGGCCATGGCCTGAGAACTTCCGAACCCGGTCGCGGCAGCCCAAACGCGACTCCAATCCAAGGAATTTCAATGGCTTATATTTCGTCAATATCTACAGGGGCTTATGAGAAATTCACCAAAATGGCGCAGTCATGAGGTCCAGAGAATATCGGCCCTGAGAGACCGCTTTCGGGCCACCTGTCAGCAGGGGCAGTGCTCAGCCCCTCCCGCATAACCCTCGAAAACAACGGAAAAATCAGGCCGGAACCTGATGGGGAGAACGCTTTCGCGAGGGCAAGTGGCGGACAGTGAGGGATTCGAACCCTCGAGACGGTTCCCCGCCTACACACTTTCCAGGCGTGCGCCTTCGACCACTCGGCCAACTGTCCGTCCGGCGCTGATACTCCGGGTTTG
>JBKBRG010000058.1:0-9721 GCA_046292325.1 Tabrizicola sp. | reverse complement strand
GACCTGCGCGGCGTGACGGAGGGCCTGTCGATCCTGCGGCTTGCGGGACTGGAGGCCGTGGCCCGGCGCACGGCGCTGGAGCTGATGATCCTGGAACGCAGGGGCTAGGCGGCCATGCCCGACCCCGAGTCGAGCCGGTGGATCTCGACCTTCCTGGACGCAAGGGCCGCCGAGCTGGGGGCAGCGCGCAACACGCAGCTGGCCTATGGCCGGGACCTTGTGGATTTCGCCGACTGGCTGAACCGGCGCGGGTCCGACCTGGCCGGGGCCGACCGCGCGGCGGTCGAGGATTACCTCGTCCGATGCGACGCAGAGGGCCTGTCGAAGGCGACCCGCGCGCGGCGGTTGTCCTCGATCCGCCAGCTTTACCGATTTGCCTTCGAGGAAGGCTGGCGCGGCGACAATCCCGCCTTGCGCCTGACCGGCCCCGGCAAGGCCCGGGCCCTGCCGAAGACGCTGAGCGAGGCCGAGGTCGCGCGGCTGATGGAGGCCGCCCGGACCCGGGGCCGGACCGAGGGCGACCGGCTGCGCGACACGGCGCTGTTCGAACTGCTCTATGCCACCGGTCTGCGCGTCAGCGAACTGGTCGGCCTGCCGGTCGCGGCCGTGCGCGGCGATCCCCGGATGATCCTGGTGCGCGGCAAGGGCGACAGGGAGCGGATGGTCCCCCTGTCCACCCCCGCCCGCGCGGCGCTGGCATCCTGGCTTGCCCACCGCGACAAGGCCGAGGAAGCCGCGCGGCAGGCCGGCCGTGCGCCGTCGCGGTTCCTCTTTCCCGGCGAGGGGCGCGAGGGGCACCTGACCCGGCAGTATTTCCACGGTCTCGTGAAGGATGTGGCGGTGCTGGCCGGGATTTCGCCCTCCCGCGTCACGCCGCATGTGCTGCGCCATGCCTTCGCCACGCATCTGCTGGCCAACGGTGCCGACCTGCGGGTGATCCAGACCCTGCTGGGTCACGCCGACGTTGCCACGACCGAAATCTACACGCATGTGCTGGACGACCACCTGAAGGACCTTGTCCTGACCCGCCACCCCCTGGCCCGCAAGACCGGGGACTGACCGACCGAAGGACCCCATGCCCGACGCCTCGCTTGACACCGCCTTCTGGCTGACCACCGCCGCCATCCTGGGGCTGCTGGTCCTGTCCGCCTTCTTCTCCGGCTCGGAAACCGCGCTGACCGCGGCCTCGCGCGGCAAACTGAAGGCGCAGGCCGACAAGGGGTCGCGCGGGGCGAAGGCGGCGATGCTGGTCACCGAGGACCGCGAGCGGATGATCGGCGCGCTGCTTCTGGGCAACAACATCGTCAACATCCTGTCCGCCTCGCTGGCGACCGCGCTGCTGACGCGGCTGTTCGGCGACAGCGGGGTGGCGCTGGCCACGCTGGGGATGACGGCGCTGGTGCTGGTCTTCGGCGAGGTGTTGCCCAAGACCGTGGCGATCACCTTCCCCGAGCCGGTCGCGACCCGCGTCGCCCCGGTGATCGGCCTGGTGATCCTGGTCTTTTCCCCCGTCGTCGCCGTGGTCCGTGCGCTGGTGCGCGGCATCCTGCGGCTGTTCGGGCTGAAATCCGAGGAAGGCAGCGCCATGCTGGCCCTGCGCGAAGAGATCGCCGGGGCGATCGCCCTGGGGCACTCCGAAGGCGCGGTGGAGAAGGAGGACCGCGATCGCCTGCTGGGCGCGCTGGACCTGAGCCACCGCACCGTGGACGAGATCATGCGCCACCGCCGCCAGATCGAGATGATCGACGCCGACCTGCCGCCGGGCGAGATCATCACGCGGGTGCTCGCCTCGCCCCACACCCGCCTGCCGATCTACCGCGACAGCGACGACAACATCCTCGGCGTGGTCCACGCCAAGGACCTGCTGCGCGAGGTGGACCGCCTGGTCCGGGGCGAGGACGGGTCCGTCGAGGGGATCGAGGCGCTGAAGATCGAGAAGGTGGCGATGAAACCCTATTTCATCCCCGACACCACCACGCTGGACGAACAGATGCGCGAATTCCTGGCCCGGCGCACGCATTTCGCGCTGGTGGTGGACGAATATGGCGCGCTTCAGGGCCTGATCACGCTGGAGGACATCCTGGAGGAGATCGTCGGCGACATCACCGACGAGTTCGACGTGGTCAGGAAGGATTCGGGCCTGACCGCGACCGAGGACGGCGCCTATGTCGTCGATGGCGCGATGACGATCCGCGACCTGAACCGGGCGATGGACTGGCGGCTGCCGGACGACGAGGCCAATACGGTCGCGGGCCTGGTCATCCACGAGGCGCAGATGATCCCGAACGAGGGCCAGGTGTTCAGCTTCCACGGCTTCCGCTTCACCGTGTTGCAACGGCGCGAGAACCGGATCACGAAGCTGAAGCTGCGCCGGCTCTGACCCGCGGTTCCAGCTCTGCCAGCCAGGCGTCCAGCGTCGCCCCCAGCGCCGCCCAGTCGGTGTATTCCTTGTCCTTGCCGGGTTCCACCGTCTCGCCCTTCATGTCGGCGATGCGGCGCATCGCCCAGGCGCGGAAGAAGTCGTATTCCGAAAAGCGGAAGGCCCCGGCGACATGTTCGACCCGGCCGGGGGTCCAGCCGGTTTCCATCTCGAAATCCGCCAGGCATTTGCGCAGGCCGGCCCAATCCTCGGCATCCTGTCCCGCCGCCGACAGCGAGACGGCGAGAAACAGCGTGGGCATCAGGGCCAGCTCTGCCCGCGCGGCAGCGGCGAAGCGGGACAGCGATTTCTGAAAGCCCCCGGCATGCAGCGAGCCGGCCAGGATCGCGGCGTCGAAGCGCGACAGGTCCAGCCCCTCGGCATCCTCGAGGTTCAGAAGCTCGACCGCCTGGCCCTGCCCCGCCAGCCGGTCTGCGGCAAAGCGGGCGATCTTGCGGGTCTGGCCGTCGGTGGTGGCATAGGCGATCAGGACATACATGGGGCGCCCTCCTTTCGGGATGCGCCCCGCCTATCAGGCGAAGGATGGCCGCGCCCTGATCTGGCTCAAGCCGACCGGGCCAGCGCCTCGGGGCGTCCGCCTTCCGCCCAGGCGGCGGCGGCGCGACCGAAGGCCTGGAACAGGGGCCGCGAGACCGGATCGTTGCCGGCGTTCCATTCCGGGTGCCACTGGACCGAGAGCGTGAAGCCCGGCGCATCCTTGACGTAGAGCGCCTCGGGCGTGCCGTCGGAGGCATGGCCGTCGATCACGATGCGCGGTGCCGGGCGGGCGATGCCCTGGCCGTGCAGCGTGTTGGTCATCACTTCGCGCGCGCCCATCAGCCGGTGGAACACCCCTCCTTCGGTGAAGGTCACGCTGTGGCGCAGCGCAAAGCATTCCTCCAGCGTGCCGTCCGGCGGCATGCGATGGTTCATCCGGCCCGGCAGTTCGCGGATCTCGGGGTGAAGCGTGCCGCCGAGCGCCACGTTCACCTCCTGGAAACCGCGGCAGATGCCGAGGAAAGGCTGGCCGCGTTCGACGCAGGCCCGGATCAGGGGCAGCGTGATCGCGTCGCGGCAGCGGTCGAAGGCGCCATGGGCGGGGGTCTCTTCCTCGCCGTATTCACTGGGGTGGACATTGGGGCGGCCGCCGGTCAGCAGGAACCCGTCGCAGAGGTCGAGCAATTCCTCGACCGAGACATAGCGCGGATCGGACGGGATGATCACCGGCAGGCAGCCCGCCACCTCGGACACCGCGGCGGTGTTCATGGTCCCGGCGGAATGGGATGGATAGCTGCCGTTGATGAGGTAGCTGTTGCCGATGATCCCGACGACGGGCCTTTGCCCCTTGCGCTTCACCCTTGCACCGCTTCCGTGATTGCGAACCGGGCGGAAGGATACGCCGATGCGGCGGCAGCGGAAAGGGGCGCGGTGCGCACAAGTGGCCTCGGGCAGTGCACAGAAGGGGAACAATCGTGGCTCACGCCGAAATGATTTTCCTTCCCATGCGGGAAGGCCGCAGAAAGCGGCGATGTGAGGATCTGAGGAGACCGAGGATGTTGAAACCCCTGAGCCTTGCCGTGATGATCGCCGCGGCGGCGGCGGCGGCGACCGCCCTTGCGCAAGAGGCCTCGACCGGCCACGAGGGCCACATGATGTCGAAGGACATGAAGGCCGAAGACATGGGCAAAGACATGGGCCCTGCCGCGATGGCGTTCATGGAGGCCAATACCCGGATGCACGAGGGCATGGCCATCGCCTACACCGGAGACGCCGATGTCGATTTCATCAAGGGCATGATCCCGCACCATCAGGGCGCGGTCGAGATGGCGAGGATCGTGCTGGAGCACGGCAAGGATCCCGAGGTCCGCAAGCTGGCCGAAAGCATCATCGCGGCGCAGGAAGCCGAGATCCGGTGGATGCAGGACTGGCTGGCGAAGAACGGCGGCTGACGACCGGCTTACCATTCCGCGCGCGATATGGTCCCCTGCCGGGAACGGGAGGGGACGATGCATATCCTGATCCTTGGCGCGGCGGGGATGCTCGGCCGCAAGCTGGGCGCAGCCATCGCGCGCGGCGCCCTGCCCTTCACCCGCCTGACGCTGGCCGATGTCCTGCCCCCGGCCCCGCTGCCCGGGGCAACCGTCCGGACCCTGAACCTGGCCGATCCGGGGGCGGCGGCAGAGGCGGTGCGGGACCGGCCTGACCTGATCTTCCACCTCGCCGCCGTGGTCTCGGGCGAGGCCGCGGCCGATCTGGCCAGGGGCTACGCCGTCAACCTCGACGCCTCGCGGGCGCTGTTCGATGCCATCGCCGCCCTGCCCGACTATTGCCCGCGGCTGGTCCTTGGCTCGTCGCTGGCGGTCTTCGGCGCGCCCTTCCCGAAGGTCATCCCGGACGATTTCCACCTGACCCCGCGCACGAGTTACGGCACGCAGAAGGCGATGGCCGAGCTTTTCCTGTCGGACTATTCGCGCCGCGGCCTCCTGGACGGGGTCGCGCTGCGGCTGCCGACGATCTGTATCCGGCCCGGCGCGCCGAACCGGGCGGCTTCGGGGTTCTACTCCTCGATCCTGCGCGAGCCGCTGAACGGCCAGCCCGCGACGCTGCCCGTCTCGGACAGCCTGCGCCACTGGTTCGCCAGCCCCCGCGCGGCGACCGGCTTCTTCCTGCGCGCGGCCAGGCTCGACACGGGCGTGCTCGGCCCGAGCCGCGCGCTGACCATGCCGGGCCTCTCGGCCAGCGTCGCCGAGATGATCGAGGCGCTGCGGCGCGTCGCGGGGCAGGAGGCCGTGGACCTGATCCGCCATGAACCCGACCCGGTGATCCAGGCCATCGTCGAACCCTGGGCCGAGGCCTTCGAGGCCGGCACGGCCCGCGCGCTGGGGTTCGCAGCCGAGCAGAGCCTTGACGAGATCATCCGCATCTATCTCGAGGATGACCACCCCTCGCGCCCGCGCGCACAGGCCCCTTCGCGGGCCTTTGCGGGGCGGGGCTCAGGCCCCTTCGGCCACCACCCGCGCCGCAGCGGCCAGCGCATCCGGCCCGTGAGGGATGCCAAGCGCGACCAGCCCCGCCTCCATCACCGCCAGAGCGCCAAGCGTCATGTGGGCGTTCACATGGCCCATGTGGCCGACCCGCAGGAAGCCGTGATAGGCCGGGTCGGTCGAGGGCGCCATGCCGAGGCCGATGCCAAGCGTGACGCCTGCCTTCGTCTCGCACCATTCGCGCAGCCGCGTGGCATGGGGCGCGCCGAACCGGGCGGCCGTGACCGAGCAGCCGCGGTGGGCAGGGTCCGCCACGTTCAGCGCGATGGCGGGGTTGCCGGCACCCCAGGCCTCGAAGGCGGCCCAGACCGCGCCGGCAAGCGTGCGGTGGCGGCGCCAGACCTGCGGCAGCCCCTCTTCCTGGATCATGTCCAACGCCTCGCGCAGGCCATAGAGATGGCTCGTGGGCGCGGTGCCGTCCCAGTATTGCCAGAACTCCTCGGGTTCGGCGCGCGGCCCCCAGGCCCAGTAGGGCGTGGCAAGGTCCGACCTGCCGCAGCGCATCCGGGCGGCTTCCGAGAACCAGACGAACGCAAGCCCCGGCGGGGTCATCAGCCCCTTCTGGCAGGCCGAGACCATGACATCGACCCCCCAGTCGTCCATGCGGAACTCGTCGCAGCCGAGGGATGCGATGCAGTCCACCGCCAGCAGCGCGGGATGGCCCGCCGCATCGATCGCGGCCCGCAGCGCGGCGATGTCGGTCCGGATCGAACTCGCGGTATCGACATGGGTCGTCAGGACCGCCTTGATCCGGTGCCCGGCATCGGCGCGCAGGGCGGCCTCGACCCGGTCGAAATCCACCGGCGAGGATTTGCCGAAGTCCAGCACCTCGACCTCGATGCCCATCGCCCGGGCGGAGTTGGCCCAGGACAGGCCGAACTGGCCCACGGCCAGCACCAGTGCCCTTTCCCCGCGCGAGAAGAGGTTGGCATTGGCCGCCTCCCACCCGGCATGGCCGTTGCCGATGTAGATCGCCACATGGCCCCTGGTCCCGGCCAGCTGGCGCAGGTCGGGCATCAGGCCGGCAACCATGTCGATCAGCGGGCCTTCGTAGATGTTGGGCGAGCCGCGGTGCATCGCCTGCAACACGCGGTCGGGGATCACCGAGGGTCCGGGGATGGCCAGATAGGGGCGGCCGGCGGCAAGGGTCATGGGGCACTCCTGAGCGGTCCGCCATGGCTAGGCCTACTGCCGCCGCAGGTCAACCGGGGCAACTTGAGCCGGACCGGCTTTCCCGGTAAACCCCGGCTGATCCAAAGGAAGGCGGTCCTGCCGTTGCAACCCGAACGCGCCTATACCTCTCGCCAGCTGTTCGGCCGGTTCTGGCGCGATTACCTGCGGCCGCATCTGCCGATGATGGCGCTGTCCTTTCTGGTGATGATGATCGAGGGATCGACGCTGGGACTCTTGTCCTGGATGCTGCAACCGCTGTTCGACGAGGTCTTCGCCCCCGGCGGGTCGGGCCTGCTGATCTGGGTCGGCGGGGCGATCCTGGGGCTGTTCCTGCTGCGCGCGGTGACCTCGGTGGTCGGTCGCTGGCTTTTGGCGACGGTGAACCAGACAGCGGCGGGGGCGATGCAGGTGGATCTGGTGCGGCATCTGCTGACGCTGGACGCGGGCTTCTACCAGACCCATGCGCCGGGGATGCTGATCGAGCGGGTGCAGGGCGACACCATGGCCGCACAGGGCGCAGCCGTGCTGGTGATCGGCGGCGTCGGGCGCGACATCATCTCGCTGATCGGTCTCTTCGTTGTCGCCATCTCGATCGATCCGGTCTGGACGCTGGCCGCGCTGATCGGCACACCGCTTCTGCTGATCCCGGCGCTGGTGCTGCGCCGCTATCTCTGGCGCAAGGCCATGCTGACCCGCCAGCAATCCGGCCTGCGGGCGACCCGGCTGGACGAGATCTTCCACGGCATCCAGGCGGTCAAGCTGAACCGGATGGAGGCCTATCAGTCCGACCGCTTCCAGCGGATCATCGAGTCGATCCGCCGGGCCGAGATCAAGACCGCGATCGGCCGCGCCGCCATGCCCGCGCTGGTCGATGTCATCACCGGGCTCGGTTTCTTCGCGGTCCTCATGCTGGGCGGCAGCGAGGTCGCGGCCGGCAACCGGACCACGGGCGAGTTCATGTCCTTCTTCACCGCCATGGCGCTGACCTTCCAGCCGATCCGGCGGCTGAGCGACCTGGCCGGGCAATGGCAGGTGGCCGAGGCCAGCCTTGCCCGCATCTACACCCTGTTCGACACCAGACCCGACACCCGCCGCCCGGCAGTCAGCCGCGCCCTGCCCCCGCCCGGCGCCCCCGAGATCCGCTTCGAGAACGTCAGCTTCACCTATCCCGACCGACCCGTGCTGCACGGGCTGAGCTTCACCGCCGAGGCCGGCAAGGTGACTGCGCTGGTCGGCGCCTCGGGCGCGGGCAAGTCCACGGTGTTCCAGCTGATCTCGGCCCTGATCGAACCGCAGGCCGGCCGCATCCTGATCGGCGGCGTGGATGTGCAGGAGATGAGTCTCTTCGACCAGCGTGCGCTTCTCGCCTCGGTCTCGCAGGAGGCCTCGCTGTTCGACGAGACCTTGCGCGAGAACCTGATTCTCGGCCGCGAGGGGATCGACCAGGCGCGGCTGGATCAGGCGCTGGCCGATGCCGAAGTCAGCGCCTTCGCCGCAGCCTTGCCGCAGGGACTGGACACACCGGCGGGCACGCGCGGCTCGGCCCTGTCCGGCGGGCAGCGGCAGCGCATCGCCATCGCGCGCGCGCTGCTGGCCGACGCGCCGGTGCTGCTGCTGGACGAGGCGACCTCGGCCCTGGACACCCGCACCGAGGCGGCCGTGTCGCAGGCGCTGGCGCGCGCGCGGACCGGGCGGACGACGCTGGTCATCGCGCATCGGCTGTCCACGGTGCAGGGGGCGGACAAGATCGTCGTGCTGGACCGCGGCCGGCTGATCGAGGAAGGCACCCACGACAGCCTGATGGCGCGTGGCGGGCTCTATGCGCAGTTGCAGGAGGCACAACTGCGTGACTGACCCTTCCCCCGGCGCTATCGCCAGCCTAGTCTTGCGGCCATGACGCAAGGAGAGACCGCCCCCGACCGCACCGTCTGGACGCTGACCGGCAAGGACGCCCTGCGCTTCCTGCAAGGCCTGGTGACGAACGACCTGAGGCCGCTGGAGACCGGCCCCGGCATCGTCTGGTGCGCACTGCTGACCCCGCAAGGCAAGTATCTGGCGGATTTCTTCGTTGTCCGCCGGCCGGACGGCTTGCTTCTGATCGACATTGCCACGTCGCTTGCCGCCGATACGCTGCGCCGCCTGACCCTTTACCGGCTGCGCGCCGACGTGCAGATCGCTCCCTCGGCGCTGCACGTCCTGCGCGGGCTTGGCGCGCCGCCCGAAGGCGCACTGCCCGACCCGCGCCATCCTGCGCTTGGCTGGCGGGCGTGGTCCGAGTCCCCCGGCACCGATCCGGCGATCGACTGGGACCGGATCCGGGTGGAGCATGTCATCCCGGAAAGCGGGATCGAACTGGTCCCGGAGGACAGCTATATCCTGGAGGCCGGGTTCGAGCGGCTGCACGGGGTCGATTTCCGCAAGGGCTGCTATGTCGGCCAGGAAGTGACCGCGCGGATGAAGCACAAGACGGAACTGCGCAAGGGCCTGGTCCGGGTCGCCGTCGAGGGTGAGGCCCCGCCCGGCACCGGGATCACCGATGCCGATGGAAAGGCCGTGGGTCGGCTCTTCACCCAGGCGGGCGGTGCCGGCATCGCCCATCTGCGCCTGGATCGCGCCGAGGGTGCCCTTGCGGCAGGTCCGGCACGGGTCAGGCTTGCCTGACCCCGCCCGCGCGCGGTCATGCAAGAAAATCCTTACCAAAGGTTGAAATGCTGCGAGCTGTCCCTAAATCTCGTTATCGGCTCCGGTCGGGACCGACTAGATGATGATCCGGCTCGCCGCAGCCATGCATTTTCTGCATGGCGGTCATTCCAAACCGGAAGCCCCCGAATCGTGTCCAAACCGTTACAAACCCCGAACCTCGCGAAAGACAAGAGCAAGAACAAGGAAACCAACATGCGTGACACCATCGACAGCACCGCCTTCAACTTCGAGCAGGGCCAGCGTGCACGCAAACTCTTTGCCGCCGTGGTTCTGGCGGCCCTCGATGATGCCATTGCCGACGACAAGAAATACGGCAACGGACCGGACCAGATCGCCCGCTGGGCGCGTTCGCGCGACGGCCGCGACGTGCTGACCTGCGCCG
>JBKBRG010000057.1:0-9946 GCA_046292325.1 Tabrizicola sp. | reverse complement strand
ACCTTCGGCCATGTCCCCGCGGTCTTCGTCCCCGCCGGCCCGATGACGAGCGGGATTCCGAATGACCAGAAATCCGCCGTCCGCAACGCCTATGCCGAGGGGCGGGCCACGCGGGCCGAACTGATGGCGGCCGAGATGGCCAGCTATCACGGCCCCGGAACCTGCACCTTCTATGGCACCGCCAACACCAACCAGATGCTGATGGAGATCATGGGGCTTCACCTGCCGGGCGCAAGTTTCGTGAACCCCGGCACGCCCCTGCGCGAGGCCCTGACCGTCGCCGCCGTCGAACGGGCGGCGGCGATCACCGCGCTCGGCAACGATTTCCGCCCGGTGGGCGAGATCCTGGACGAGCGCGCCTATGTCAACGGCATCGTCGGGCTGATGGCGACGGGCGGGTCCACCAATCTGGTCCTGCACCTTCCCGCCATGGCCCGCGCGTCCGGCGTGATCCTCGATCTGCAGGACTTCGCCGATCTGTCCGAGGCCGTGCCGCTGCTGGCCAAGGTCTATCCCAACGGCCTTGCGGACGTGAACCATTTCCATGCGGCCGGCGGGCTTCAGTTCCTGATCGGTCAGCTTCTGGATGCGGGCCTCCTGCATCCCGATGCGAAGACCGTGGCCGGCGAGGGGCTCGCCGCCTATCGGCAGGAACCCGTGCTGGACGGCGGACGCCTGACCTGGCGCGACGGTCCGACCGCCAGCCTGAACGACCGGATCCTCCGTCCGGTCGCCGACCCCTTCGCGGCGCAGGGCGGTCTGAGGCTGATCAGCGGCAATCTCGGGCGTGGCGTCATCAAGATTTCCGCCGTGGCGCCCGAGCGTCATGTGATCGAGGCCCCCGCGCGGGTGTTTGACAGCCAGGATGCGGTGAAGGCCGCGTTCAAGGCGGGCGAATTCACCTCCGACACGGTGGTGGTGGTCCGTTTCCAGGGACCGAAGGCCAACGGCATGCCGGAGTTGCACTCGCTGACCCCGACGCTGTCGGTGCTGCAGGACCGCGGGCTGAAGGTGGCGCTGGTGACCGATGGCCGGATGTCGGGGGCCAGCGGCAAGGTCCCGGCGGCAATCCATGTGGCCCCCGAGGCGGCCGCCGGCGGTCCGCTCGCCCGGTTGCGCGACGGCGACATCGTTCGCCTCGACGCGGTGGCCGGGACGCTTTCCGTGCTGGCCCCCGATTTCGACAGCCGCAGCCCGGCCGAGGCCGACCTCTCCGCCAACGAATACGGGATCGGTCGCGAACTCTTTGCCGCGTTCCGGCGCCATGCCGGCCCCGCCGACACCGGCGGCGCCCTCGTCCTCTGACCGGGTCGCCCGGTTGATCCGCCGCTGCCGCCGGCGGGAGAGGGCCGAAAGGCGCAGGTGCCGCGCCGCATCTGCCCCTTCCCGGACACTCCCGCCGGGGGCGACCAACCCCTCGCCCGTGCGCCGATGCCGGGACCTGAAGGAGCCAAGACAATGACCCCCTCCCTGCAATCCGCGAAAGCCGCAGAGATCTGCCGCCTCGCCCCCGTCGTTCCCGTCCTGGTGATCGAGGATCCTGCCCACGCCAGACCGCTGGCCGAGGCGCTGGTCGCCGGTGGCCTGCCCGCGCTCGAGGTGACGCTGCGCACGCCCTGCGCCCTGGATGCGATCCGGGCGATGGCCGAGGTCGCGGGCGGTTTCGTGGGCGCGGGCACGCTGCTGACGCCCGCCGATGTCAAGGCGGCCAAGGCGGCAGGGGCGACCTTCGGGGTTTCGCCCGGGGCCACCGACCGCATCGTCGCGGCCTGCGAGGACGAGGGGTTGCCGCTTCTTCCGGGCGCGGCGACCGCCAGCGAGATCATGCTGCTGCTCGAAAAGGGCTACACCGTGCAGAAATTCTTTCCGGCCGAACAGGCGGGAGGCGCGGCTTATCTCAAGTCGATCGGCGCGCCGATTCCGCAGGTGAAGTTCTGCCCGACCGGCGGGATCAGCCTGAAGACCGCGCCGGAATACCTTGGGCTCAGCAACATCCTCTGCGTCGGGGGCAGCTGGGTCGCGCCCAAGGAGGCCATGGCCAGGGGCGACTGGGCGGCGATCACGACGCTTGCCCGGCAAGCCGCCGCCCTGCCCCGCAGCGCCTGAAGATCCGCCGTCAGAACCGACGGGCGCGCCACGGGATCGCAGTCAGGCGCCGGCGCCGAGGCGCCCGGTCCGCCCCCCCCGGCGGCGGGGCGCCGCGGGCGCCGTCAGTGCCTGGTGCAGCACGGCAGTCATCGGGTGGTCGGGATGTGCCGGCGCATAGGCCGCGATCAAGGTGCGCACGGCGTCCGGGATCGGCGCGCCGACCGGGATCGACAGCGCCCAGTCCATGAAGATCGACCGGCATTCCCCCGCCGTGATGCCTTCGATCCGATAGCTTTCCCGGACCAGTCCCTTCGGGTCTGCCTCAGCCAGTTCCATCGCCCGTCTCTCCATCCGACGCCCCAACCAGTCGCCTCACCACGGCTTCTGCGCCCGTCACCGCCTGCGCCACGGCTGCGTCCAGCGCCACCGCATCCGGCGCCCCCGTCTCTCGCAACAGGAAGGCCCGACCGCCCTCGCCCAGGCTGTCCCAGTCGAGCGCCCTTTCGCTGAGAAGCCGCGCCGCCGCATGCAGCCGCCACAGAAGCCTGTAGGCGGAGGTGAGCCGTTGCACGTCCGATTCCGGCATGATCCGGCCCGCCGCCGCCAGCTGGCGCTCCACCCCGCGCGCGGGGCTGCCGGCGATCAGCGCCACGGTCTGGGCGGCAAGCTCGATGTCCATGATCCGGCCGGGGCCGTTCTTGGCGTCCCACACCCCTTGCGGCGGTTTTGCCGCGGCAAGCCGCGCCCGCATCTCGGCCACGTCCTGCCTGACCCGATCTCCCTTGCCCTTGCGGACCAGCAATTCGCGGCGGAAGGCCTCGACCTCGCCGGCCAGCGTCGGCTCGCCCGCCAGCACCCGGGCGCGGGTCAGGGCAAGGTGCTCCCAGGTCCAGGCCTCGGTTTCCTGATAGGTGGTAAAGCTGTGCAGGCTGGTCGCCACCGGACCCGCACGGCCCGAGGGGCGCAGCCGCATGTCCACCTCGTAAAGCCGACCCTCCGGCATCTGGGCGGTCAGCGCCGTGACCAGGGCCTGGGTCAGACGCGCGTAATAGGGGCGCGTCGCCAGTGGCCGGGGGCCGGCCGAGCCCTCGACCCCCTGATCGTCGTAGATGACGATCAGGTCCAGGTCGGACCCGGCATTCAGGCGGGCGGCCCCCATCGACCCCATGCCGACGACCACCGCGCCTCGCCCCGGCATCGCCCCGTGCTTGCGGGCAAAGTCGGCGCAGACCTCGTCCCAGATCGCCTGCACGACGGCTTCGGCCAGATCGGCATACTGCTTTCCGGCCTCGAACCCGTCGATCAGCCCGCGCAGGTGGTGGACGCCGACCCGGAAATGCCATTCCTTCATCCAGCGCCGGGCCATGTCGAGCCGGCCCTCGTAATCCGGCGCCGGGGCAAGACGCGCCTGAAGTTCGGCGCGCAGGGCCGCCGTGCCCGGCCATTCCCCCCAGAAGCTGCCGCCGATCACCCCGTCCAGCACGGCCGCGTTGCGCGCAAGATACTGCGCCAGGGCCGGGGCGGATCCGGCGATGTCGATGATGAGGTCGATCAGCGTCGGGTTCGCCTCGAACAGCGCGAAGATCTGCACCCCCGCCGGCAGCTTCGCCAGGAACCCGTCAAGCGCGCTCAGGGCCTCGTCCGGGTTCGCGGCCCGGGCCAGGCCCTTGAGGAAGCGCGGACGCAGACGCCGGAAGATCGCCTGCGCCCGGTCCGACCGCAGCGCGGGATAGCTTTCCCAGCCCCTCGTGATCTCGCGCGCCTTCTCGGAAAGTTCCGGCCCCTCCTCGACCTCGCCGGGCGAGAAGAAGCCCTCGGTCAGGCGGTCGGTCCGGGTCAGCCGATCCACGAGGTCCGCCCGGAACCTGGCTTCGCTCTGGCCGCAGAAGGCCGCGATGCGGGCAACGCCCTCGGCGCTGTTCGGTATCGAATGGGTCTGGGCATCGTTCACCATCTGCAGCCGGTGCTCCACCTCGCGGTGCGCGCGGTAGAGGCTCGTCAGCTCATCGGCGACCTCTGGCGGAACCCACCCCTTGGCGGCCAGGGCGGCCAGACCGCCCACCGTGGTGCGGTCCCGCAGCGAGGGGTCGCGCCCCCCGGCGATCAGCTGGCGCGTCTGGGTGAAGAACTCGATCTCGCGGATGCCGCCCGCGCCCAGCTTGATGTTGTGGCCCTCGACCGTGATCGGGCCGTGCAGGCCCCGGTGGTCGCGGATGCGCAATCGCATGTCATGGGCATCCTGGATCGCCGCGAAGTCGAGGTGCTTGCGCCAGACGAAGGGGGTCAGGGTCTTGAGGAACCGTTCCCCCGCCGCGATGTCCCCGCCGCAGGGTCGCGCCTTGATGTAGGCGGCACGTTCCCAGGTGCGTCCCTCGGCCTCGTAATAGGCCTCGGCCGCCGCCATCGACAGGCAGACCGGGGTGACAGAGGCATCGGGGCGCAGGCGCAGGTCAGAGCGGAAGACATAGCCATCGGTCGCATCCGACAGGATCGCGGTCATCCGGCGGGTGACCTTGATGAAGCTGGCGCGGGCTTCCTGTTCCTCGCCCCGATAGCGGGTTTCGTCGAAAAGGCAGATCAGGTCGATGTCGGAGGAATAGTTGAGTTCCCCCGCCCCCATCTTGCCCATGGCCAGCGCCACCATCCCGCCCGCGGTGGCGGCATCGTCGGGCGTGGCACCGGGCAGCTTGCCGCGGCGGATTTCCTCGGCGACGAGACCGACGAGCGACAGGTGGACGGCCTTGTCGGCAAGGCGGGTCAGCGCCTGGGTCACCTGTTCCAGCCGCCAGGCGCCGCCGATGTCGCACAGCGCCGCGATCAGGGCCACGCGCCGCTTGGCCTGGCGGAGCGCCAGCGGCAGCGCATCGACGCTCAGGCCGTCGGCCGCCGAAAGCACGGCCTCGAATGCCGCCTCGGGGTCCTCCACGGCCTCGCGAAGCCAGTCGGCCTCGCGCAGCATGAGGTCGCGCAGATAGGGGCTGCAAGCCGCCGTCGCCGCCATGAGCTCCATCACCTCGGGCGCAAAGCCCGGCAGTTCGGCGCGAAGATCTGCGGCGGCGGCGGGATCGAACGGAACGGGCAGGCGGCTGATGCGTCGGGCAAGGGTCATGACGCGACCTTGCTGCGGCGGACCTGCCGGGTCAATCGCCGACCGGGCCCGCACCGCAGGTTCCGGCCGCCGGCGGAGGGCTGCCGACGAGCGAGGTCATGTAAAAAATCTTCACATCCCCCCTTGCAGGCGCGGAGACCCGCCTCCATCTTCCCCCATGTGAAAGACATTCACATCAAACTGGAGACCGCCATGCACAGCACGACGAACACCGCCCCGCAAGGCGGCTTCCGCAACAGCCTCCGCCGGGGCGAAGCCTGGCTCGATGCCAAGGGGAAATGGGCCTGGATCGCCTTCACGGTCCTGGGCTTCATCGTCAACCCCTTCATCGGCCTTGCCATCCTGGCCTATCTGATCTGGGGAAAACAGATGTTCGCACGTTCCTGCGGCAAGCGCCGCCACGCCCATGACCACAGCTGGGGCCACCCCGCGATGCGGATCGGCCAGCCGACCGGCAACCGCGCCTTCGACGACTACAAGGCCGAGGCGTTGCGTCGCCTGGAAGAAGAGCAGGAGGCCTTCGAGGCTTTCCTTCAGCGCCTGCGCACCTCGAAGGACAAGGCCGAGTTCGACAGTTTCATGGAGGATCGCGCCCGCGCCATGGCCGCACAGGATGCCGCCGAAGCCGAGCCCCGTCGCGACCCCGGCGCCCGCCCCGGCGAATACTGACCGGACGGCGACCCGCCCCCGCCCGCCCGCCCGCGTCTGCGCGCGGGCGGTTCGGTCGTTTCCGCAAGGGGACGCTTGGCGGAAGCGATTTCGCTTGCTAGGCTCTCGGCTGATCCGTTCCCCTGCCGAAGCCGATGCGCCATTCCCTTCCCCTGACGCCCCAGTTCTATGTGACGGCGCCGCAGCCCTGCCCCTACCTGCCCGGGCGGATGGAGCGGAAGCTGTTCACCGCGCTTCAGGGGGAACACGCACAGAAGCTGAACGACACCCTGTCGAAGCAAGGCTTCCGACGCAGCCAGAACGTGCTGTATCGGCCGTCCTGCGCGGAATGTTCGGCCTGCCTGTCCGCCCGGATCCGGGTGGCGGATTTCCGGCCCTCGCGGACGCAGAGGCGGATCCTGAAACGCACGGCGCACCTGCGCCGCAATGCCACCTCGCCCTGGGCGACCGAGGATCAGTTCGCGCTGTTCCGCCGCTATCTCGACCATCGCCATGCCGATGGTGGCATGGCCGACATGGACATCTTCGAGTTCGCCGCGATGATCGAGGAGACGCCGATCAAGTCCCGCGTCATCGAATATACCCGCCCGCCCAACCCGGGCGAACGCGGCGCACCGCTTGCGGCCGTCTGCCTGACCGATGTGTTCGATGACGGGCTGAGCTTGGTCTACAGCTTCTACGACCCCGATCTGCCCGGGCTCAGCCTCGGGACCCATGTCATCCTCGACCACATCGCGATCGCGCGCGAGGCGGGGCTGCCCTATGTCTATCTCGGCTACTGGGTGCCGGGCAGCCGCAAGATGGGCTACAAGGCGGGCTTCTCGGCGCTGGAGATCTACAAGGGCGGGGAATGGGTGCCTATGGGCGACCCGGCCAGCCACGGCGCCGACCTGCATCCGCTCTCGGTCGATCCCATCGCCGAACAGGTGGCCCGGATCAGCCTGCCGGATACCCGGAAGTGATGCGACCATCAGGGCCGCTTGGCGCAGGCCCTCATCCATCAGAGCGAACCCGCGCCCGGCAGGGCCCGACCGGCAGGCGGCCGATGGCGCAGCCCACCACGGCGACCTCTTCGCTCCGCACCGCGCCTGGCCGCGCAGGGCCCGAGAGGGCCTGGCATCGACCAGGGGAAAGCAGGTGTCTTTGTCGCGGCAAGTCGGCGTGCAGGCGGTCGCGCAGGCATTGTGCGCCTTCGGGTGGAACATCTGGCCGCAACCGGTCGGCGTCGCCGGAATTCAGTCGGTCGAACCGGATGACGCCCAGGGCCGCCAGCCCTGTGCAAACCCCTGCCGTGCCGTTCAGGCCGGACAGCCGACGGCCGGGGTCAGCCCCCTGCCCTGCGCCCGGTCGCCGGGCCAGGCGCAGCGTTTCATCGGCGTCTCCCAGATCGTCGGGGCGGCATGGCTGGCACAGAGGATAACCAAAGGTAACGCTGTAACTTGTGGTAATCGTCATGATGAGGTATCCAACCGGCAGCCGCCCGGAGATCCGCGATGGTCCTGATCCGCCGCAAGAACCGCACGCCGCATCCGATGTGCCCATTGTCCGACTGCATGGCCTTCATCGGCGGGGCCTGGACACCCTACATCATCTGGTATCTCTCTTCCGGTCCCCGGCGCTTTTCCGAGTTGCGGGCCGATATTCCCCTGGTTTCGGCCAAGGTCCTGACCCAGCGCTTGCGCGAACTGGAAGACCGGGGCATCCTGAACCGGTGCGTGATGGAAACCTCTCCGCCATCCGTCGAATATGCGTTGACGGATCTGGGGCGCGAGTTCATGCCCGTGATCCGCGCCATCGCCCAGGTCGGCCAAAGGCTACGGGACCGCGGCACGGCCACCGAGTAACCCGGGACCCCCATCGGGCTTGACCTGCGGGGATGAAATGCGCTAATTGGTCAAATAAATTTACCAGATAATTGGTCCACCGGAGAAACCGGGGGCGATCCAGGGGAGGAACCCAATTCATGCAGGTCCTGCTGGCCCTGTCTCGGGGCGTCGATCGCGTGACCGAACTGATCGGAAAGTTCGTCATGTGGCTCATCTTGCTGGCCGTCCTCGTCAGCGCGGGCAACGCGGTCAGCCGCAAGCTGTTCAACCTGTCCTCGAATGCCTGGCTCGAATTGCAGTGGTATCTGTTCGGCGCGGCCTTCATGGGCGCTGCGGCCTACACGCTGCAACAGAACGAGCATATCCGCATCGACGTGTTCTACGCCACGCGCTCGCGCCGCACCCAGCACTGGATCGACCTCTTCGGGCACGTCTTCTTCCTGCTGCCCTTTGCCGCGCTGATGGCCTGGTATCTCTGGCCCTATACCGTGCAGGCCTACCTTTCGGGCCAGATCTCGACCAACGCGGGCGGGCTGATCATCTGGCCGGCGCGGGCGATCCTTCTTGCGGGCTTCCTGCTGCTGGTCGCACAGGCCCTGGCCGAGATCGTCAAGAAGATCGCCGTGATGCGCGGCCTGATCGATGACCCCCATCCCTTCGTCTCGGCCCAGGAGCATGCCCTGCAAGAGGTCGAGGAGCTGAAGGCCGAAGTCCGGATCGAGACCGAAGAGGTGCGCAAATGATCGAGATCCTCGCGCACAACATGGCGCCGATCATCTTCGCCAGCCTCGTCGTGTTCCTGCTTCTGGGTTATCCGGTCGCGTTCTCGCTGGCGGCGAACGGTCTGATCTTCTTCGTCATCGGGGTCTGGCTTGCCCCCTATTCCAACGGCGAGATCACGCTGGGCTGGCCTCTGCTCGGCACGATGCCGCAGCGATTGTGGGGCATCCTGTCCAACGAGACGCTGCTGGCGATTCCGTTCTTCACCTTCATGGGCATCGTTCTTGAACGAAGCGGCATGGCCGAGGACCTTCTCGACACGATCGGCCAGCTCTTCGGGCCGATCCGCGGGGGCCTGGCCTTCGCCGTGGTGCTGGTCGGCGCCCTGCTGGCGGCCACGACCGGCGTGGTCGCGGCCTCGGTCATCGCGATGGGCCTGATCTCGCTACCGATCATGCTGCGCTATGGCTACGACCGGCGCACGGCAACCGGGGTGATCGCGGCCTCGGGCACGCTGGCACAGATCATCCCGCCGAGCCTGGTGCTGATCATCCTTGCCGACCAGCTGGGCCGGTCGGTAGGCGACATGTATGCCGGCGCGCTGGTTCCGGGCCTGGTGCTGACCGGACTTTATCTGGGCTACATCGCCATGATCGCGATCTTCCAGCCGAACAAGGTGCCGGCGCTGCCGCCAGAGGCCCGGACGCTGGGCGGAGGGGTGACCTCGCTTCTCGTGGCGCTCGCCGTCGCAGCCGGCATCGGCTATGGCGCGCATCTGTGGGCCTACGCCGACTGGGGCGCCAATGCCGACGTGCTTGGGGCGACGGTGGGGACGGTGGTGATCTATCTCTACGCCCTGGCCGATCGCTATGCGGGGCTGAACCTGTTGTCGCGCCTGGCGCAGCAGGTCATCATGGTGCTGATCCCGCCGCTTGCCCTGATCTTCCTCGTGCTCGGCACCATCTTCATCGGGCTCGCCACGCCCACCGAGGGTGGCGCGATGGGGGCGCTCGGCGCGATGGTGCTCGCCTTCGCGAAGGGACGTTTCACCTTCCCGATGGTGCAGTCGGCGCTGGCGGCAACCACGCGGCTGTCGGCCTTCGTCCTCTTCGTCCTGATCGGCGCGCGGATGTTCAGCCTGACCTTCTATGGCGTGAATGGCCACATCTGGGTCGAGGACCTGCTGACGGCCGTCCCAGGGGGGCAGTATGGCTTCCTCTTCGTCGTGAACCTGATCATCTTCATCCTGGGCTTCTTCCTCGACTTCTTCGAGATCGCCTTCATCCTGATCCCGCTTCTGATCGCGCCGGCGCAGACGCTGGGGATCGACCTGGTCTGGCTGGGTGTCATCATCGGGGTGAACCTCCAGACCAGCTTCCTGACCCCGCCCTTCGGCTTTGCCCTCTTCTACCTGCGCTCGGTCGCGGCGCGGGTGCCCTATCTCGACAAGGTCACGGGCAAGAAGATGGACGCGATCACGACCGGACAGATCTACCGGGGCGCCATCGCCTTCATCCTGATCCAGGTGCTGATG
>JBKBRG010000056.1:0-10004 GCA_046292325.1 Tabrizicola sp. | reverse complement strand
GAAACGCAGACCTGCCCCGCTGGCTTGACTGGTTCAACCGATCACGACCACACTCCGCTCTCAACGGCACATCGCCCCTCGCAAGGGTGAACAACCTGATGAGAACTCACAGCTAGGCCCGCGGTTTCGGGGCCAGCGCATAATCGCCGCGATAATCGAGCCGGCCGTGGTGGGTGATCTGCGCGCGGTCGTGACACCAGATCTCGCCGTCGCAGCCCTCGATCCAGCGGCGGCAGAACGAGGTGTCCTCGCCATGCATCACCGCCCCGCCGCGCCCGCGCAGGTGGCTGAAGAAATCGTGGAAGTCGGCACCCGGATAGCTTGGGCCGTTGAAGCCGGGCACGGGCAGGGCAACGCCGGCCGCGACCATCCGTTCCGGCACCGCGCGGCGGATCAGCATGAAGCCCGTGCCCGCGCCCGGCACCTTGCGGAAGCCGTCGCGCGTCTCGAGCGGCCAGGGCTCGCCGGCCTCGAAGGTCTCGGCGACGTTGTAGCGCAACGACTCGGCCAGCAGGTCGGCGGTCGAGGCGCGCTCGGCTTCCGGTTTCAGCGCCTCGCGTTCGATGGCGGCGCGGAACCGTTGCCAGCGCATCCGGCGCTGGGGATAGGCGGCCACGGTGAAATCGGCGTCGAAGGCGAGCAGGTCGAAGAAGAGCTGCGGGTGATAGCTCATGTCGCTGTCCAGAAGCAGGGCATGGGTGAACCGCTTGTCGGCCAGGAAGCAGGAGACGAGGTAATTGCGCGAGATCACCAGGTCGGACCATTCGTAGGTCTTGAACGCGAAGGAGATGCCGCGACGTTGCAGCGCCTGGGTCAGGCCCATCAGGCTGTGGACGGCGGGGGTGTCGATCTGCCCGCCGGTGGGCATCAGGATCATCAGGGTGGTCATGCGTCGGGCGCTCGCCTTCTGGTGGCCAAGGGTTCGCGGTGCGGCCGGGCCTTGTCAAGGCAAGCGATGGGCGCGCCTGGTCGTGCTGCCGCGGTGCCGGGACGTGCCTCCGGTCTGGCGGAGCGCCTGCCAGCCGTCGGTGCAGCTGAGGCGGGTGAAGCGCTGGGTGCAGGTGACGAGGCTGTCGTCCGGCAGGGCGAAGACGAGGCTGAGGCCGAACATAGCGCCTTGCCCGCCGACGCCGCGCGCCTCTCCCCGCAGCGGCGCGCGGCCGCTGGGCTGCACGGGGATGGTCGCGTCGTCCCGGACGAGGCCGGCGATCGGGCGGCTGACGAGGTCGTTCAGGGCGATCGAGGCCCCGAGGTTGGTCAGGACGAACCACAGGATCGCCAGGACGATCAGGGCAACGGGGATCCATCTGCGCATCTTCGGCCTTCCCTCTGTCCGGTCCGGTAAAGCCTGTCGCGCGGCCGGGGGCAACGAAAAAGGGCGCCCGCCGGGCGCCCTTTCCGGGATGGTGCCGGGGATCAGTTGCGGGCCTTGTCCACCAGCTTGCCCTTGCCGATCCAGGGCATCATGGCCCGCAGCTTCTCGCCCACCTTCTCGATCTGGTGTTCGTCGTTCAACCGGCGGGTCGCCTTGAAGAAGGGCTGGCCCACGGCGTTTTCCTGCATGAAGTCGCGGACGAACTTGCCGGTCTGGATGTCGTGCAGCACCTCCTTCATCCGCCGCTTGGTCTCTTCGCGCGGCAGGATGCGCGGGCCCGAGACATATTCGCCATATTCGGCGGTGTTCGAGATCGAGTAGTTCATGTTGGCGATGCCGCCTTCGTAGATCAGGTCCACGATCAGCTTCACCTCGTGCAGGCATTCGAAATAGGCCATCTCGGGCTCATACCCGGCCTCGACCAGGGTCTCGAAGCCCATGCGGATCAGTTCCACGAGGCCGCCGCAGAGGACCGCCTGCTCGCCGAAGAGGTCGGTTTCGCATTCCTGGCGGAAGTTGGTCTCGATGATGCCCGAACGCCCGCCGCCGATGGCCGAGCAGTAGGAGAGCGCAAGCTCCATCGCCTTGCCGGTGGCGTCCAGATGAACGGCGACGAGGCAGGGCACGCCGCCGCCCTTGACATATTCGCCGCGCACGGTGTGGCCGGGGCCCTTCGGGGCCATCATGATGACATCGACGCCCTTCTTCGGCTCGATCAGGCCGAAGTGGACGTTCAAGCCATGGGCGAAGGCGATCGCCGCGCCTTCGCGCAGGTTGTCGTGGACATACTGCCTGTAGGTCGCGGCCTGGAGTTCGTCGGGCATGGTGAACATGATCAGGTCGCACCACTTGGCGGCCTCGGCGATCCCCATGACCTTCAGGCCCTCGGCTTCGGCCTTCTTCGCCGACGGCGAGCCTTCGCGCAGCGCGACGACGACGTTCTTCGCCCCCGAATCGCGCAGGTTCAGCGCATGGGCATGGCCCTGGGAGCCATAGCCGAGAATGGCGACCTTCTTGTCCTTGATCAGGTTCACATCGCAGTCGCGGTCGTAGTAAACGCGCATCGGGCGTCCTCCTTGGTGTCGATGGCGCGACAATAGGGAATTCCGCCGCGCGACCCGTGCAATCTTTGACGATCCTGGACGGATGTGCGAAGGATCATTCCTGAAAGCGGCCAACATTGAAAAATTCATGCAGATCGACGACACCGACCGCCGCATCCTGCGCCACTGGCTGGCCGAGCCGGGGCTGGAGCGCGCGGCGCTGGCCGAGCGGGCGGGCGTCACCCCGGCGACGCTGTGGCGCAGGCTCGACCGGCTGCGGGCGGCCGGCGTGATAAGGTCTGAAGGCGCGCGGATCGACTGGCGGGCGCTGGGCTATGCGGTCGAGGTCTCGCTTCGCTTCACGCTGGACAAGACCAACCCGCGGGCCTTCGACGAATTCATCGCGGCGGCGCGCGAGGTGCCCGAGGTGATCGGGATCGAGACCTTCCTCGGCCGGGTGGATGTGCGGCTGAACGTGATCGCGCGGGACATGGGGCACTGGACCGGCATCTACCGCGACCGGATCCTGACCCTGCCGCATATCGCCGAGGTCGAGGCGCTGATGCTGGTGGCGACGATCAAGGAGACCGGGGGGCTGCCGCTGTGATCGACCTTGACGACATCGACCGGGCGATCCTGCGGGCGCTGGCGGCGGATGGCACGCTGTCGGCCGGGGAACTGGGGCGGCGGCTGGGCCTGTCACAGCCTGCGGCCTGGCGGCGGGTGCGACGGCTGGAGGAGGCGGGGGTGCTGAAGGGTCTGGCGGTGGAGGTCGACCGCGAGAAGCTGGGCTTCGGGGTCACGGTCTTCCTGGGGGTGAAGCTTGCGACCAAGGGGCGGGTGAGCCTCGAGGATTTCGAGCGTGCGGTGCAGGCGATCCCGGAGGTGCAGGTGGTGCAGCATGTGCTGGGGCTGTTCGATTACCGCCTGCGGGTCGTGGCCCGCGACATCGCGGATTTCGAACGTGTCCTGCGGCGCCGGATCATGACGCTGCCGGGGGTGGGCAATGTCGAGGCCAACGTGCTTTTGACCGAGGAACGTCGCCCCGGACCCCTGGGCGTGGCGGAAACGGTCGGGAAAGCGTGATCCTTGGCGGCTAGGCTCGGGGGCGCCCTTCGCCGCATGTCATCCGCGCAGCGCTTGCGCCGGGAGGCCGAAGGCGCAACACGGGCGGACCCTGGGGAGAGGCCATGAAGATCGCGAAGCTGGAAACCTTCGACACGCCCTTTGTGTGTTTCGTGCGTGTCACAGCCGACACGGGCGATGTCGGCTGGGGGCAGACCTCGACCTATCAGGCGGACATCACGGCGGAAATCTTCCACCGGCAGGTCGCTCCTCATGCGCTTGGCACGGCGGTCGAGGATCTGGAGGACACGCTGCGCCGCATCTTCGAGCGCGAGCACAAGTTTCCCGGCAGCTACCTGCGCCGGGCACAGGCGGGGCTGGACACCGCCGTCTGGGACCTGAAGGGCAAGGTGGCGGGAAAGCCCGTGGCCGCGCTTTTGGGCGGATCGCCCGGCCGCGTGCGGGCCTATGCGTCGTCGATGAAGCGCGACATCACGCCCGAGGACGAGGCGGCGCGCTTCGTCAAGCTGCGGGATGACTTCGGCTTTGACGCCTTCAAGTGGCGCGTCGGCGCCGAATGCGGGCGCGACCAGGACGAATGGCCGGGGCGGACCGAGGCGATCATTCCCGTCGTTTCCAGGGCACTTGGCGACGGTGTCGAGAAACTGGTTGATGGCAATTCCTGCTATTCTCCGGCCCGCGCCATCGAAGTCGGCCGGATGCTCGAGGATCACGGCATCGGCCATTTCGAGGAACCCTGCCCCTATTGGGAGGTCGATCAGACCGCCGAGGTGCGGGCGGCCCTGTCCATCGACGTTGCGGGCGGCGAGCAGGATTGCGAACTGACGGCCTGGCAACTGGCGATCGAGCACCGGGCGGTGGACATCCTGCAACCGGACATCCTCTATCTCGGCGGCATCTGTCGCACGCTGGAGGTCTGCCGGATGGGTCAGGCGGCGGGTCTGCCGGTCACGCCGCATGCGGCGAACCTCGGGCTGGTGACGATGTGCACCATGCATCTGCTGCGGGCGATCCCGAACCCCGGCAAATACCTTGAGTTTTCCATCGAGGGGCTAGACTACTATCCTTGGCAGCAGGGCCTGTTCCTGAACGATCCCTACCGGATCGAGGACGGCCATGCCACGGTGACGGAGGCCCCCGGCTGGGGGGTGGAGATCAACCCCGACTGGCTGGCCCGCGCCCGCCACAGGGTTTCGGAAAGGACCTGAGATGCCCGGACTGCACGCGCACATCGACCCCGAGGGGCTGGAGGAATTCTCGGTCGTCTTCACCGACCGGTCGCTGAACCACATGTCGGCGCGGTTCCAGGGGGTGATGCGCGACATATCGGGCATGCTGAAAGAGGTCTACAAGGGCTCTGCCGTTGCGCTGGTGCCGGGCGGCGGCACCTATGCGATGGAGGCCGTCGCGCGGCAGTTCGGCAAGGGGCGCGTCCTGATCGTGCGGAACGGCTGGTTCAGCTATCGCTGGACGCAGATCTTCGAGGCGGGCGGGTTCGCGGCCGAGACGACGGTGGTGATGGCGCGCCAGACCGGGAATGACGCACGGGCACCCTACGCCCCGCCGCCCATCGACGAGGTGGTGGCGAAGATCCGCGAGGTCCGGCCCGAGGCGGTGTTCGCCCCGCATGTCGAGACCAGCGCCGGAATCATCCTGCCCGACGACTACATCGCGCAGATGGCCTCGGCCGTGCATGAGGTGGGCGCGCTGATGGTGCTCGACTGCATCGCGTCGGGCTGCATCTGGGTGGACATGGCCGCGACCGGGGTCGATGTGCTGATCTCGGCCCCGCAGAAGGGGTGGTCTGCGTCCCCCAGTGCGGGCGTGGTGGTGCTGTCGCCGGCGGGCGAGGCGCGGCTGGCGGAAACCGCGTCGAACTCCTTCGCGCTCGATCTCAGGAAGTGGCGCGCGATCATGGAGGCCTATGAGAAGGGCGGCCATGCCTATCACGCGACGATGCCGACCGATGCGATCGTGGGATTCCGCGACGCGATGGCCGAGACGAAGGCGATGGGGTTCGAGGCCGCCAAGGCCGCGCAATGGGCGCTGGGGCGGGCGGTGCGCGCTCTGCTGGCCGAAAGGGGCGTGCCGTCCGTGGCCGCCGAGGGGTTCCAGGCTCCGGGGGTGGTCGTCAGCTACACGGCCGACCCGGATATCCAGAACGGCGCGAAGTTCCGGGCCGAGGGCTTGCAGATCGCGGCGGGCGTGCCCCTGCAGGTGGGCGAGGGGCCCGAGTTCAGGACCTTCCGGCTGGGGCTGTTCGGGCTGGACAAGCTGCGCGACGTGGATGCCACGGTCGCGCGGCTGAAGCGGGCGGTGGACGCGGTGCTTTAGCCCGGGCGGCCGGCCCCGAGGCCGGCCCGCATCAGGATCTGCCGGACGGGCCGGACAGAGTGCAGCGTTTCCAGAGCCTTGGCCCGCAGGTCGCGCAACGCCGGCGCCCCGACCATCGAAGCGCGGTTCAGAAGGTCGATGCCGGTCACGCGGGCGCGGACCTCGAGGTGGCGCTGGCGGTGATAGGCATCGGTGACTGCGGCCTGGCCGGGGTCGTCGCGGTGCGCCTCGGCCAGGGCCAGAAGCGCGGCCAGGTCGGCGAGGCTCATGTTCAGTCCCTGTGCGCCGATCGGCGGGACGACATGCGCGGCCTCGGCGATCAGCGCAGCGCGGGGGCCGGACAGACGGTCGGCGATCTGGCTGATGATCGGCCAGACCGTCAGGCGCGAGATCAGGGTCAGCGGCCCGAGGATGCTTGCCGAGCGGGCGGTCATCTCGGCCTCGAACGCCTTGACGGGCAGGGCGGACAGACGCGCGATCTCGGGGCCGGTGTCCATCCAGACCACGGCAGATGCGGGGCGGCCGTCCCGGTCGGGCAGGGGGACGAGGGTGAAGGGGCCGCCGGTCCGGTGAACCTCGGTCGAGATGTTCTGGTGCGGCAGGTCGTGCGCCACGGCGAAGGCCAGTGCCTTCTGGCCGTAACGCGTTGTTCTTGCGCCGATCCTCAGCGCCTCGCGCACCGCAGAGGCGCGACCGTCGGCGCCGATCACCAGGCGCGCCGAGACCTGCGCGCCGTCGGTCAAGGCGACCAGGGCCTCGGCCTCGCGGGGCAGCATGCGGGCGAAGCCGACACCGGGGCGGAAGCTGACGTTCGGCAGTTCGGCAAGGCGCGCCACCATCTCGCGCCGCAGCAGCCAGTTCGGCAGGTTCCAGCCGAAGGGGAGGTCCGAGATGTCGGCCGCGTCGAAATCGCGGGTCAGCCGCGCCTCGGGCTCGGGTCCGCCGGCGTCGATGATGCGCATGACTTGCAGCGGTGCGGCATGGGGTTCCAGCCGCGACCAGAGCCCGGCCGCCCGCAGCACCGGGATCGAGGGTTGCAGGAAGGCGGTGGTCCGCAGGTCGGCGCCTTCGTCGTCGCCCGATGTGACCGGGGCTGCCGGGTCCACGCAGATCACGCGGAATCCCGCCGAACCGAAGGCGCAGGCCGCCGTGAGGCCCGCGACCCCGCCGCCGGAAATCAGGATGTCGGTGGTGTCGCGCATCTCGTCCCCCTTGCCGGTCCAAGCATAGGTCAGCGCCCTGCCGCGGGCCAGAGGGCAGCCCGTCTCAGGGGCGCGCCAGGATGACGAGGATGACGAACATCACCGGCACGAAGCCGACGGCCGTCACCACCAGTGCGGGCAGGCCCCAGGTCTTGATCGCCAGGACCAGGGCGGTAAGGGCGATCACCAGCAGATAGAAGATGCTGTCGGCCTCGCGTTCGATGTCGCGGATCACGCGACCGACGAGTGGAAGGCTGCGGGCGATCCGGCCGGGCAGGGACGGGCGGCGGGAAAGGTCGGTGGTGGCGAGGGTCATCGGTCGTCCTGTGCGGTTGTCTCGGACGGCTATTTAGGGCAGCCGCCCGGCAATGGGATGTGACCGGTTGTCACCCCGCAAGTCGGGTCAGGAAGGCGGCGAGGTCGTCGGTGTGGTGGTGGATGTGGTCCGCGGGCTGGGGGACCGGGGCGACATGGACGGTCTTCATCCCCAGGCGATGCGGAACGGCGAGATTGCGGCTGTCGTCCTCGAACATCGCGCTCTGCGCAGGGTCGAGCCCGTCGCGGGCAAAGACGGTGGCGAAGGCCTGCGCCTCGGGCTTGGGGTGGAAGTCGGCATGCTCGACGCCATAGATCGCGTCGAACAGGCCGGCCAGGCCACGGGCGGCCAGGACCTTCTCGGCATAGGGCGCGCAGGCATTGGTATGGATGATCCTGCGGCCGGGAAGGCCGGCAAGGGCGCGCGCCAGCTGCGGATCGGGCGAGAGGACCGAAAAGTCGATATCATGCACCTCGGTCAGATAGGGGCCGGGGTCCACGGCATGTTCGCGCATCAGCCCCGCAAGCGTGGTGCCGTAGGTCTGCCAGTAATGGGCGCGCAGGTGGTCGGCCCGCGCGCGATCGACCTTCAGCGCCCGCATCACCCAGTCGGTCATCCGGACCTCGATCTGGTCGAAGAGCCGCATCTCGGGCGGATAGAGCGTGTTGTCGAGGTCGAAGACCCAGGTGGTGACGTGACTGAAATCCTGTTTCGGCATGGGTCGGGATGTAGTGCGGGGCTGCGGCATTGGGAAGGGTTGATCGCGGGCGGGCGGGCGGCTTATGGTCCGGGCCGCGCAGGGGGGACGGAACTGGTGCAGAAAGACGCCTATACGCTGATCATGGAAGCGATCGAGGCCGGGGTCTACAAGCCCGGCGACAGGCTGGTCGAAAGCGAGCTGGCCGAGCGGCTGGGGGTCAGCCGCACGCCGGTGCGCGAGGCGCTGCAGCGGCTGGAGACCCAGGCGATGCTGACCCGCGACGGGCGGAGCCTGATCGTGGCCAGCCTCGACCACAACCAGCTGGCCGAGCTTTACGCCGTCCGCACCGAGCTGGAGGGTCTGGCCGCGCGGCTGGCAGCGCGCCATGCCACGCCCGAGGAGGTGCGCGTGCTGAAGAGCATGGTTGCCGAGGATCGCGCGCTTCTGGGCGGCGATCCCAAGGCGCTGAGCCGGGCCAACAAGCGGTTCCACAAGCAGATCCACCTGGCCAGCCATAACCGGTTCCTCGTGCAGCAGCTTGACCTGGTGCATCGGTCGATGGCGCTGATGGCCAATACCTCCTTTGCCGCCGAGGGCCGCGACGAGGTCGCGCTGGCCGAACATGCCCAGATCGTCGCGGCGATCGAGGCGGGCGACGGCGAGGCGGCCTATCAGGCGCTGAAGTCGCACATCAGCCAGGCCTTCGAGACCCGGCTGCGGGTGGACGCGGGCGAATTGCGCATGCGCTGAGGCGAGGAGCGGCCGGTCGGGGGAACCGGGTCGCTCGCCGGTCCGGGTCAGTCCTTTTCCCGGGCCGGCTCAGTTCTTGTCGCCGGCGGCATGATCGAAGAGGCCGTGCGCGGTCTTGTCCCAGTAGAACGGGCGGGTGGCCAGTTCCAGAAGGCCCTTGTAGGCGGCCAGCGAGGCCAGCGGGTAATAGACCTTGAGGGTCAGGACCCAGAGCAGGCTGAGCCCATGCCCTGTCCGGCACAGACCAAGAGCGCCGACGAAGATGTTGGTCGCCTCGGACAGGAAGAAGATCCCGGCGATGGTCCAGACTGCTGCCGCGGGCAGGACGGCCGACAGCGGATGTGGAACACCGAAGGACAGGATCAGGAAGGACCACAACAGCGGTGCCAGCAGGAACTGCGCGATGGAGCCGAGGAACAGCACCTGGAAGCCCAGGAAACCCCAGGGCCCAAGCTGCCGCCAGAGGTGCCGTGGTGCGCGCATGTGGACGGCCCAGGTCATCATGTAGCCCTTGATCCAGCGCGAGCGCTGCTTGATCCAGGGCAGGGCGCGGCAGTTCGCCTCCTCGAACGTGACGGTGTCGATCAGATCGGTCCGGTAACCGTGGCGCGCAAGGCGGATGCCGAGATCGGCATCCTCGGTCACGTTGTGGGCATCCCAGGCGCCCAGCCGGTCCAGCACGTCGCGCCGGAAGAACAGCGTGGTCCCGCCAAGCGGCACGACGAGGCCAAGCCGTGCCAGCCCCGGCAGCACCAGCCGGAACCAGCCGGCATATTCGATGGTGAAGCAGCGCGACAGCCAGTTGGTGCGGGGATTGTAGTAATCGAGCACGCCTTGCAGGCAGGCGACCCGGGACCCCGACCGCTGGAAGCGGGCCACGACCTTGCGCAGCTGGTCGGGCTCGGGCGCGTCCTCGGCGTCGTAGACCCCGATGATCGCCCCGCGCGCATGGTCGAGCGCATGGTTCAGCGCCCGCGGCTTGGTCTTGATCTGGCCATCCGGCACCACGACCACGCGCATCCAGGGCGGCAGCTCGGCCTGCGCGAGGGCGTCGAGGGTGACGGTATCCTCGGCCTCGACCGCGAGGATGACATCCAGAAGCTCGGCCGGATAGTCGAGCCTGGCGAGGCGGCGGACGAGACGCGGCGCGATGTCGTCTTCGCGGTAGAGCGCAACGATGATCGACACGACCGGCGGG
>JBKBRG010000055.1:0-10042 GCA_046292325.1 Tabrizicola sp. | reverse complement strand
GGACCGTGGCCAGGTCGAACAGCCGATAGCCGTAACCGCCGTCGTCGAAGTCGATCAGGCGGATCGTGGCGCCGTCGAGAAGCAGGTTCTCCCGCACCAGATCGGCATGGATCAGACCGAAGTCCGGCGCTGACGCGGCAAGCCTTTCCCGGGCTGCGTCGCGCAGGCGCAGGAACAGGGCGCGGGTGGGGGGGGCGAGTGTCGGGTTGTCCCAGAACCGGCCCCAGACCGGGGCCTCGCCCACCAGCCCCTCGAGGTCCCAGCGGCAGCGGCGAAAGCCGGGCGGTGGCGTCCAGGCGTCGCAGGCCAGGTGCAGGTCCGCGATCCTGGCCCCGAGCGCGCGGAAGGTGCCGGCCCGGTCCGCCAGGTCCAGCGGCCTCCGGCTTTGTCCCAGCGGGCGACCGGGCAGCCAGCCCAGCACATCGGCAAAGCCCTCGCTGAGCCGCTCCAGCAGCCGGCCGCCCAGCGAGGGCAGGGGGCGCGGCACCTGCATCCCTGCCCGGTCCAACGCCGCCAGCCAGTCGAGTTCCGACCGAAGCTCGACCTCGCTGCGATAGCCCGGCCGGCGCAGACGCAGCGCGCAGACACCGCCCGGCGTCCCGACCCGCCAGACCCGGTTCTCGCGCCCGGCGACGAAGGTGCAGTCATCGGCCGGCAGGCCCCAGAGCTCCAGCGCCTCGACCAGCGGATCGGTCATGCCGCCACCGGGGTTTCGGCCAGAACCTCGTCCAGCGTGGCGATCAAGAGGTCCAGATGGTCCGAGGCAAAGGGCATCGGCGGGCGGATCTTCAGCGTGTTCTTGTGCCGCCCGAGCCGGGACAACAGGATCCCGCGCTGGCGCAGCCGGTTCACCACCCGGTCGGCAAAGGACGAGGCCGGGGCCTTCGTCTGCCGGTCCAGCACGAATTCCGCGCCGAACACCATGCCCGATTGCCGCACATCGCCGATGACCGGGTGTTTCTGCGCCAGTTCCCCCAGCCGCCGCTGCGCCAGAAGGCCGATGCGGGCGGCGTTGGCTTGCAGGTTCCGCTCCTGCAACTCGTCCAGCACCGCCATCGCCGCCGCGCATGAAACCGGGTTGCCGCCGAAGGTATTGAAATAGCGGAACGATCCGCGGAATCGCGCCATGATCTCTGCGCTGGTCACCAGACCCGCGACCGGGTGGCCGTTGCCCATAGGCTTGCCCATGGTCACCACGTCCGGCACCACGCCCTGCCGCTGATGCGCCCAGAAATGGCTTCCCGACCGGCCGAAACCGGACTGCACCTCGTCGCAGATCAGCAGGCCCCCTGCGCGGCGGACGGCCTCGGCCGCCGGGCGCAGCCAGCCCTCGCCCTGCGTCGGGAAGCCCTCGTTCAGGAACAGCGGGCAGACGATCAGCGCGGCGAAACCGGCGCCCGACCGTTCCAGATCGGCGATGGCTGCCTCGACCGCTGCGGCGAAGCGCTGGCCGTCGGGGTCGGGGATACGGTAGCTGTCCGGCGCCTCGACATGGCGCAGATACTGGCCGAGACCGAAGCCCACCTCGGGCACGTTCGACCGCGACAGGTGGCTGACCAGCGCCGTATTGCCGTGATAGGTCGCGTCGGTCGCGACGATCCCGCGCTTGCCGGTCATCGCCTCGGCCATGCGCAGCGCGATGTCGTTCGCCTCGGATCCGGTGCAGGTCAGGATGGCAGTCTTCAGCGGATCCCCGAAGGTCGCGGTCAGGCGTTCGACATAGTCGAGGATGCCTTCGTGCAGATAGCGGGTATGGGTGTTGAGCGTCGCCGCCTGATCGCAGATCGCCCGCACCACGCGCAGGTTGCAATGCCCGACATGGGCCACGTTGTTGTAGCAGTCCAGATAGCGCCGCCCCTCGGCATCCCAGAGCCAGACGCCCTCGCCCCGCACCAGATGCACCGGGTCGTCGTAGAAGGTCGAGACGTTCGGCCCCAGAAGCGCCCGGCGCCGGGCCATCAGGTCAGTCATGCATCCCCCCTTCCCGCCGCGCCTTCACCACCGTCCAGGCCTGCGCGCCAAGGGCGGCGAGGATCATCAGGAACAGGACGAAGGCGATGGGCCGGTCGATGAAGTCCCAGGGATCCCGCACCCGGGCCATGGCGGTGCGCAGCCGGTCCTCCATCAGCTTGCCCAGCACGATGCCCAGGATGATGGGCGAGGTCGGCAGATCCAGGCGTTTCAGGACAAAGCCGAACAGCCCGAAGGCCGAGGCGATGGCGATGTCGGTCAGCGAATTGCGCAGCGTGTAGATGCCGATCAGGCTGAAGGTCAGGATCATCATGCCCAGGAACCGGCCGGGGATCAGCATCACCTTCATCAGCGTCCGCGTGGCGAAGAACAGGAACACCACCACGATGACGTTCAGCAGGAAGAGGCTGATGTAGAGCGCATAGATGAAATCCATCTGCTCGGCGAAAAGCCGCGGCCCCGGCACCACGTTGTGCACATAGAACACCGCCAGCATCATCGCCGTCAGCTCCTCGCCCGGGATGCCCAGGGCCAGAAGCGGGATCATCGCCGCCGCCGGCACCGAGTTGTTCGCGGCCTCGGATGCCACGATCCCTTCCGGGTTGCCCTTTCCGAACAGTTCGGGCGTCTTCGACGTCCTCTGGGCATAGCTGTAGGACATGAATTGCGACATGAACTCGCCCACGCCGGGGATCATGCCGCAGATCACCCCCAGCGAGGAGGCGACGGTGGCGACGCGCCGATAGACCCAAAGCTCGCGCATCTGCCGGAAGAACCCGGTCTTTTCGACCCTTGGCAGATCGACGGGCTTGTCCCGGCTCATCAGCAGCACCAGCGCCTGGCTGATTGCGAAAAGGCCAAGGACCACCACGATCAGATCGACGCCGGATTGCAGCCAGGACAGGCCGAAGGTGTAGCGCTGCGTGTAGGCCGAGGGCTCGATCCCGATGGTGGCCAGGAAGATGCCCAGACAGGCGAGGATCGCCGCCGGCAGCACCTGCCCGCGATGGGTGACGACGACCAGCACGATGCCCAGAAGGGCTGCGAGGAAGATCTCGCGCGCGCCGAACAGGGGGGCGACCCTGGCCAGCACCGGCGCCAGCAGCATCAGCGCCAGGATCGAGACCACGGCACCGTAGAACGAGGCGGAATAGGCCAGGCTCAACGCCCGGCGCGATTCGCCGCGTTTCGTCATCGGATAGCCGTCATAGGTGGTCAGCGCGTTGACCGGCGTGCCGGGCGTGTTGACCAGGATCGCCGGGATCGCGCCGCCGAACATCGACGAGCCGTAGATGCCGAGAAGCAGCGTCAGGCCGACGATGGGCTCGAGCGAGAAGGTGACGGGCAGGGCGATGGCGATGGCCACCGCCGCCCCGACGCCGGGCATGGCGCCGACCAGCACGCCGCCGATCGATCCGACCAGAAGGGCGGCGATCACGTCCCAGCGGGCGAGCAGTTCGAGACCGGAAAGGAAGCTGTCCATCGGCCCCTCAGAAATAGCGCATCAGTAGGTAGCGCAGGCCCTCGGGCGCATGATCGTAGATCGCGCCCGAGGGGATCTTCACGTTCATCCCGGTCTTGAACACCAGGACGACGAACAGGCCGAAACCAGCCGCGATCCAGACCGCCCGGCCGCGATAGCCGGTGCGCAGGGCCAGCCCGGTGCAGAAGGCCAGCGTTGCGGCCAGATAGCCGACCGCCGGGATGGCCAGGACGTAGAGCATGTACCAGCCGATGAACTCCAGCGACCGCAGCCAGACCGCCGCCTCCTGCCAGCGGCCCGGCGTGCGGGGCACGCGCAGCCGTGACAGGGCGTTCAGCAGCCCGAACAGCACCACCCCGCCCAGCGAGACCGCGGGCCAGAAACGCGGTTGCGCCGCCAGACTCTTGCCCGGCAGCCAGGTCGTCTGCCAGGGCAGCGCGGCCAGAAGCGCCACGGCCACCGTCATCGTGATCGTCACGAACAGCATCTCTCCCGGCCGGCGGCCCTGGGGAAAGACATGCGGCTGATCCTCGGGTCCCTCGCGCATCCGGCCGGCCTTTCCCCGGACCTATTCGCCCAGCATGGCGGCGATGCGCCGCGACACCTCGATGTCCGAGGCGATGCGCGCCTTTGCCTCCTCGGCGTCCATCCAGTAGACGATCGCCCCCGTCTGTGCCGCCAGTTCCTGCGCGCGGGCCGAGGCCATGGTCTCCTTCGCCGAGGCGATGATCTTCTCGCGCAAGTCGGCTGGCGTGTCCTTGTGCACGAACAGCCCGTTCCACAGCGAGATGTTCAGGTCCGGCACGACCGAGGCCAGCGTCGGCGCATCCGGCACGACCGAGATCGGCCCGTCGGTCACGGTGGCCAGGATCTTCACCCTGTCGAGGCAGGGCAGCATCTGCTGGATCGTGGTGTTGATGACGTCGAAATCGCCCGAGGCCAGCGAGTTGCAGTCCAGCGCCCCGGCCGAGGCCTCGCCGCCCCATTCGAAGCCCAGTTCCCTGGCCGCGGCGAAGGTGGCCTGCGTCGGCAACAGGAAGGCGCCGAAATGGCCCAGAAGCTGCGGCTCGGTCCGGGAGTGTTCGGCCAGTTCCGCCATGGTCGAATAGGGCTTGTCGGCCGAGGTGGCGATCACGAAGGGATAGGTCAGGAAGATGCCCAGCGGCTCGAACGGGTCGGGGTTCAGCCCCGGGACGCCCACATCGGGGCCGACCACCGGGATGTCCACCACGAAGGAGCCGATGGTATAGCCATCGGCCGGGGCGGCGGCGACTTCGGCCGCGCCGGGGAAGGGGCCGCCCTCGGACGGCTTGTTCACCACTGCCGCCGCGACCCCGTATTTCGCCTGGAAATCCTCGGCGATCATGCGGGTCAGCACGTCCTCCAGATCTCCGGGCGGAAAGGGCACCACAAAGCTGACGGGCCGGTCCGGGTATTCGGCATGGGCGGGACCGGCGACACCGGTGGCAAGCAGGGCAAGCAGGGCAGACTTGAACTTCGGCATTGACGACCTCCCGTTGGTTCATTATTATCAACACTGGTTTAAATATAATCTGGCGACCACGGCTGCGTCAACGGTTTTGCCGCCGGTCCGGTCGGCCGGGACGGGTTACGGGGGACGCGATCATGTCAAGCACGGTAGCAAAGGCCCTTTCGCTGCTGGATTACTTTTCGGAATCCGAGCCCGAGATCGGCCTGTCCGAACTTGCGCGCCGCTCGGGGGTGGACAAGGCGACGGTGCACCGGATGCTTTCGGTCATGTGCGACCACGGCCTTCTGGAGAAGCGCGGCGATGCGCGGCTTTACCGACTGGGGGCGGGCGTGCTGCGCCTCGCACGGGTGCGCGAGACCGCCTTTCCGGTGTCAGCCGTGTTCCAGCAGTCGCTGGACGCGCTGTCGGCCCAGATCGGCGAGACGGCGCATGCCTCGCTGGTCTCGGGCCGGGCGCTGGCGACCATCGGGGTCAGCGAGGCCAGCCGGGGCAGCCGCGTCTCGCTGGTCGCGGGCGAGATCCTGCCGTTCCACAGCACCGCCTCCGGCCTGGCCGTGCTGGCCTTTTCGCGGCCGGAGGTGGTGGACCGCGTGCTGGCAGAGCCGCTGACGGCGCGGACTTCGCGCACGCCGACCGATCCGGGGGTGATCCGCGCCCGGCTGCAAGAGGTGCGCCTGACCGGCTATGCCGAGGCCGACCAGACCAACGAGGATGATGTCTATGGCATCGCCATGCCGGTCTTCGACACGGACGGCACCCCGGCCGGGGCGGTCGCGGTCGCCGTGCCGGCGCACCGGATGACGAACGACCTGCGCCGACAGATCATCGCCGCGCTCTTTGCCGAGGCCGGCAAGCTGACCGCCGGGATCGGCGGCCACCCCTCGGCGGATTTCCGGGCCGCCGCAAGCCGCCTTGCGCCCGCCTGATCGGCTGACGGTTCCCCGCATCCCCGAGGCACGGCAGGATTGCCGGGTTGACCGGCGGCCTCAAACGGCGCATCATATGAACCGCTGGTGTAAATAACGAACCGACATGACCCAAGCCGAGATCGACCGACTGCGTCTCCTGCCCGTCGAGCCCGCCCTGCATGTCGTGGACGGCCGTCGGATCGCGGCTTCGGACGGTGGCACGATGCCCGTCATCTCGCCCATCGACGGCCGGCAGCTGACCACCTGCGCCCGGGGCACGCGGGCCGATGCCGTGACCGCGGTCGCCGCGGCGCGCCGGGCCTTCGACGATGGCCGCTGGTCGGCCCTCGCCCCGGCCGCGCGGAAAAGGATCCTCCTCAAATGGGCCGATCTGATCGAGGCCCGCGCGCTGGAACTGGCCGTCCTGGGCGTGCGCGAGAACGGGACCGAGATCGGCATGGCGCTGAAGGCCGAACCCGCCTCGGCCGTGGCGACCCTGCGCTACTATGCCGAGGCCATCGACAAGCTGACGGGCGAGATCGCATCCACCGATCCCGCCTTCCTGGGCCTCATCCACCGCGAACCGGCCGGCGTGGTGGGGGCCATCGTCCCCTGGAACTTTCCGCTGATGATCGGCGCCTGGAAATTCGCCCCGGCGCTGGCGGCGGGTTGCACCATGGTGCTGAAGCCGGCCGAAACCGCCTGCCTGACGCTGCTGCGCCTTGCCGAACTGGGGCTCGAGGCTGGCCTGCCCCCCGGCGTCTTCAACGTCGTCACCGGTGAAGGCGCGGTGGTCGGTGCGGCGATCGCCGAGTCGATGCAGGTGGACGTGCTGGTGTTTACCGGCTCGGGGGCCACGGGGCGGCGGCTGCTGGAGGCCGCGGCGCGGTCGAACCTGAAGCGGGTCTATCTGGAACTGGGCGGCAAGTCGCCCAACATCGTCTTTGCCGATGCCCCGGACCTTGACGAGGCGGCCAGGGTCGCGGCCCACGGCATCTTCCGCAATTCGGGCCAGGTCTGCATCGCCGGCTCGCGCCTCCTTGTCGAACGCAGCATCCACGCGGCCTTTGTCGAGAAGCTTGCCGCCCATGCCGCCGCGATGAAGGTGGGCGATCCGCTGGACCTGTCCACCCAGGCCGGCGCGGTGAACTCGGATCGCCAGCTGCGCCAGAACCTCGTCTTCGTCGAAGAGGCGCGCGCGGCCGGCCGGCAGGTGATCGGCGGCGCCCGGATCCTGGAAGCCACGGGCGGCTTCTACATGTCGCCCGCCATCGTCGCCGATGCCGTGCCGGAGGATCGCGTGTTCCGGCACGAGGTCTTCGGCCCGGTCCTCACCGTCACCCCCTTCGACACCGAGGCCGAGGCGGTGGCGCTGGCCAATGCCACCGACTATGGCCTTGCCGCCGCCGTCTGGACCGCAAGCCTGTCGCGCGCGCATCGCATGGTTCGGGCGATCCGCGCGGGTCTGGTGCATGTCAACACCTACGGCGGGTCCGACCTGACGGTCCCGCTGGGCGGGGTGGGCCAGTCCGGCAACGGGCACGACAAGTCGCTGCATGCCTTCGACAAGTTCCTGAACCTCAAGACCGCCTGGGTGAAGCTGTGATCCGCGCGCTGGTCCTCGACTTCGGCGGGGTGATCTCGAAGACCCTGTTCGAGACCCATGCGCTTTCCGAGGCCGCGCTGGGCCTGCCCCCCGGCACGCTGACCTGGCGGGGGCCCTTCGATCCGGCCTCGGATGCGCCCTGGCGGGCGATGCAGGCGGGCGAGATGACCGAGCGCGACTACTGGGCCTTGCGCATGCGCGAGACGGGCGCGCTGGTGGGCGAGGACTGGACCGAGTTTCCCCAGTTCGTCGGCCGGGTCCGGGGCGCGGACCCCGCGGCGGTGATCCGGCCCGAGGCGCTGGCGGCCATCGCGCGGGCCAGGGCCGCGGGGCACCGTCTGGCCATCCTGTCGAACGAGCTCGACCTGTTCTACGGCCGCGACTTCCGCGCGAAACTGCCCTTCGTTGCCGATTTCGACCTGATCGTGGACGCCACCCATACCGGCGTCCTGAAACCCGACCCCCGCGCCTTCAAGCTGGTCACCGATGGTCTGGACCTGCCGCCCGCGGCCTGCGTCTTCGTGGACGACCAGGCCCGGAACCTGACCGGCGCGAAGGCCGTCGGCATGCCCTTCGTCCATTTCGATGTCACCCGCCCTGGCGACAGCTACGCCCGCGCGCTTGCGCTTCTGGAACAGGAGACCGCCCGATGAAGGATTCCAACTTCCTCAAGGAACACAACGCCCGGCATCTGTGGCACCCGATGGCGCATCCGGCCGACAGCCTGGCCAACCCGCCCGACATCATCGTCGAGGCGGAAGGGGTGGAGATCATCGACGTGGACGGCCACCGCACCCTCGACGCGGTGGGGGGGCTGTGGAACGTGAACCTCGGCTATTCCTGCCAGCCGGTGAAGGACGCCATCGCGGCGCAGCTGAACCGGCTGCCCTACTACTCGATCTTCCGCGGCACCACGAATGACAACGTCATCGAACTGGCCGAGATGCTGGCCGCCTTCTTCGCCCCGGACGGGCTGTCCCGCGCCTTCTACACCAGCGGCGGGTCGGACGGGGTGGAGGTCGCGCTGCGCCTGGCGCGGCAGTATCACAAGATCCGGGGCGAGGGCGGGAGGGTCAAGTTCCTCAGCCTGAAGAAGGGCTATCACGGCACGCATACGCTCGGCGCCTCGGTCAACGGCAACGCCAATTTCCGCACCCAGTACGAGCCGCTGATGCCGGGCTGCTTCCATACGCCCGCGCCCTACACCTATCGCAATCCGTTCAACGAGACCGACCCGGAGCGGCTGGCGCAGCTCTGCCTTGCCGCCATCGAGGACGAGATCAGATTCCAGGATCCCTCCACCATCGCCGCCTTCATCATGGAGCCGGTGCTGGGCGCGGGCGGGGTGATCCCGCCGCACGAAAGCTTCATGCCGGGGGTGCGGGCGCTGTGTTCGAAATACGGGATCCTGCTGATCGCCGACGAGGTCATCACCGCCTTCGGGCGCACCGGCGGCTGGACCGGGTCGCGCCACTGGGGGGTAAGGCCGGACCTGCTGGTCTCGGCCAAGGCGATCACCAACGGCTATTTTCCCTTCGGCGCGGTGATGATCTCGGAAGCCGTGGCCGAGGTGTTCGAGAAGGACACCAGCGGCAAGGGGGCGATCGGGTCGGGCTATACCTATTCCGGCCACCCGGTCGGCGCCGCCGCCGCCATCGCCTGCCTGAAGGAGACCGAGCGGTTGCAGGTCCACCGCAACGCCGCCGCCCGGGGCGCGCAGCTCTTCGCCGGGCTTCAGGCGCTGATGGCGCGGCATGAGGTCATCGGCGACGTGCGCGGCGGCCACGGGCTGATGTGCGCGCTGGAACTGGTCTCGGACCGGGCCACCAAGGCGGCGATCGACAGGAAGGTCATCGCCAGGGTGCATCGCGCCACCTACGAGGCCGGGGTCATGGTCCGGGTGTCGGGCAACAACATCATCCTGTCGCCGCCCCTGGTGGTGTCCGAGGCCGATGTGGCCAGGATCCTTTCGGCGCTCGAGGCCGGGTTCTCGGCGCTGTAGCGCCTCAGTCCCCGGCCGTCTCGCCGGGCGGGGCGGCCTCGGCCAGCCGACGCAAGAGCGCGACCAGCTGCCCGGCGTCGGCCTCGCCCAGCATGGCGCGCAGCTTTCGGTCGAAGGCGAGCGCAAGCCCGCCCAGATCGGCAAAGACCGCGCGGCCCCTGTCGGTCAGCGACAGAAGCTCGGCCCGCCGGTCGCCGGGACTTGGCGCGCGCGCCAGCATCCCGGCCTGTTCCAGCGCGGCCACGGCGCGGCTGACCTTGGTCTTCTCGATATGGCTGATCGCGCAGATGTCGCGCGCGGTCATGGCGCCGAACTTGCCCAGATTGGCCAGCACCCGCCATTGCGTGCGGGTAAAGCCATGGCGGTCGCGGTAGGCCGCCTGAAAGCCGCGCGACGTCGCCTCGGCCGCCTGGTTCAGGAGGTAAGGCAGGAAATCCTGCAGATCGAAGCCGTCGGTCGGGTCGGTCATGCCGGGGGCCTCGCCCGGTCGGGATGCGCGGCCTGAAAGGCCGGCAGCGCCTCCAGCTCTGCGGCAACGGCGGCGACGCGCGGGAAGGGGGCAAGGTCCACCCCCCAGCGA
>JBKBRG010000054.1:0-10064 GCA_046292325.1 Tabrizicola sp. | reverse complement strand
ATACGCCAACCGTGATGGCTCGAATGAGCGGCGCGACATCGTCCAGCCCTGTCTGTGCGTTTATGGAACCACGACGCCGCTGCATTTCTGGGGGTCGCTGCAGGGCGCCAACGTGGTGGACGGCTCGCTCGCCCGGTTCATCATCCTCGTGACGGACGACGACTACCCGGACGAGAACCGGTCCGTCGGATTGCGCCGGTCTCCGCCCGGGCTGATCGCGGGGCTGCAGCGGCTCGCAGAAGGGGGTGGCCGGGCCAGCGGCAACCTGGCCGGTCGGACCTCCGGACCCGAGACTGCCGTGGACCCGATGACCGTGCCGATGGACGATGCGGCGCAGGCGCGCTTCGATGCACTCGGCGAGGAGACCACCGCAGAGCTTCGGGCCGCGGCGGGCACGTTCCACACCCCGATCCTCGCCCGGATCGCGGAGAACGCGGCCAAGGTCGCGCTCGTCCTGGCCGTGGGAAGGGACCCGGTTCAGCCCGTCATCGGGCTTGAAGAGGCCGCATGGGCCATCGACTTCGTGCGCCACTTCGCCCGGCGCACCATCGACGCCGTCGAGCGCCATGTCGCCGACACCGAGACCGAGGCGCATCTGAAACGACTGCGCGAGATCATCCGCAAGGCGGGATCGGCCGGCGTCACCAAGTCCGAGCTGACCCGTGCCTCGCAATGGCTCCGGGCGCGCGACCGCGACGACATCCTGCTCACGCTGGTCGAGAGCGGCGACATCGCCACGGTCGAGCAGGAGACCGGGGGGCGGAAGGCCATGCGCTTCCGGGCGCTGCGGTGAGGGCCGGGACCATGCTTCCTTCAATGGCACCCATCCTTCATTTGAAGGAAGGTTTGGACCAAGCACCCGTTTCGAAACGAAAATCCGGCACGGGGAGACTTCTTTCAATATTTCACGCAAAGACCCTCGCGCGTGGGAGAGGAGGGGTATGCCACACATACCCATTGAAGAAACTGAAATATTGAAAGAAGATATTAAATGCCTTTCTCTCAATGGCTTACAGCCCCACTTCCTTCAAGTGGAGGGACTGAAGCCGTTGAAGAAAGCCTTGGGCGCTCACCACGCCCCCAACCATGACCCTGACCCGATCTCGCGATCCCGGTCCGGGCGCGCGTGCTGCCTTCGATCCAGGCAGGCGTGGGCCTTGGCCGATCACTCGAAGAGGAGGTCGTCATGGACCGCTCCCCACACATCGCTCCGGCGCCTTCCATGGCCGCCGGCGCTCTCGACCGCTGCATTCTCGCGCTGGATCTCGGCACCAGCACCGGCTGGGCGCTGCGCTCGGCCGAAGGGCTGATCACCAGCGGGACCGCGAGCTTCAGGCCAGGCCGCTATGATGGCGGCGGCATGCGCTACCTGCGCTTCACCAACTGGCTCACCGAGATCGACCGCTTGTCCGGCCCAATCGCCGCCATTTGGTTCGAGGAGGTGCGCCGCCATGCCGGTACGGACGCGGCCCATGTCCATGGCGGGCTGATGGCTACGCTGACCGCATGGGCGGAACTGCGTGGCGTGCCCTATGCCGGCGTTCCCGTCGGCACGATCAAGCGGCACGCCACCGGCAAGGGCAACGCGCCGAAAGAGGCGATGATCGCGTCCGCGCGTGCCCGGGGCTTCAGCCCCGCCGACGATAACGAGGCCGATGCCATCGCGATCCTCGTTTGGGCGATCGAGACGAATGGAGGTGTCGCATGAGGTGGCATCCCAAGGGCTACGGTGGCCGTCGTCGCGACCCCGAGCAGGTGAAGCGCGAGGGTTGGCAGGAGCAGGGAGTGCTGGCGGTGTCAGTGGATGATGACCGGTTGAGCTGGCCTGAACGGGAGCTCGTTCGCCAGTTGGGCGAACGGCTCTACGGACCGCGTGCTGCCGACGATGGAGGGTGCCATGGATAAGTGGACCCCGTCTCTCGTCGAGGCCCGCCTGGCCGAGGCGGCCTTCGTGCTCAAGCGCCTGCCCGAGCCGCGACGGCAGGGCTATTTCAGCACCTGGCCCGAGATCGTCCACTCCTTCGCCGACAAGGTGGGGCAGGAGCCGAAGCCCATGCGGGTGCTGCCCTCGCCGCAGGCGATCAGCCGGATGGAGGAGACCCTCACCTGGACCGCCTGCCTCGACCCCGTCGACGGCAAGATCGTCTGGATGCGCGCCCATGGCGAGCGGTGGAAGACCATCTGCTGGACGGTCGGACTGCAGCGCTCGGCCGCCCATCAGCACTGGCTCTACGGGCTCTGCGTCATCTCGCTGAAGCTCAACCGGCGTCGGTTCAATCGCAACCTGTCGAAGCGGCGTGTGATCGAGTTGGCTGGTGGCGCGTAACCCTGCGCGCCACAGGGAAAGGTGTGCGGCGGACAGTTTTCGACGGGACAGAAAACCGGTTCGGGGGCTAGGTTCGAGATAAGCTCGGGAGAGGCGCGCGCGGCGCGGTCCCGAGCGAAACCATCCTTTCGTTGGCCGCGGTGTTAGCAAAGGAAAGTCGCATATCCTTTCCTTGCGGGCCGCTGTCCGCCCCGCCAAGCCCCTCGGCCGAGTTCGCGGTTCCTTCCGCGCGACCTGCGTATGCTGGCGGGCTTGGCGCGACATGTCGCCAGCGACAGGGCCGAATTTTTGGGAAGCCACCCGGACTCCGGATCCACCGGCGCCCCCTGAAAACCTCGTGAATTCAAACACATGACTGGCCACGCGGGGTGGATGCCCCCGGATTCCGGAGTCCACCCCAAAAGCCACCGGACTCCGCCCTGCCGGAGTCCACCCCGCGCGCCATGGCCTGCCGCAATCAACCGAACAGGATTACCGATATGACCCTCGCCTTCGCCCCCGAGCGGATCGAGACCTGGCCCCTGACCAAGCTCCAGCCCTACGCGAAGAACGCGAAGGTGCACGGGGCCGACCAGGTCGCGAAGATTGCCGCCAGCATGGCCGAGTTCGGCTGGACCGTGCCGTGCCTCGTCGGCGAGGACGGGGAACTGATCGCGGGTCACGGCCGGGTGCTGGCCGCGACGCAGCTTGGGCTGACCGAAGCGCCGGTGATCGTGCTCGGGCATCTGACCGAGGCGCAGCGCCGGGCGTACCGGATCGCGGACAACAAGCTGACCGAGGCGCCGTGGGACGACGCGCTGCTGTCGGCCGAGTTGAAGGATCTGCTCGCCGACGACTACGACCTGTCGCTGGTCGGCTTCTCCGATGGCGAACTGGACAAGCTGCTGGCCTTCGACGCGGACGAGGGCGGTGAAGAAGAGGGCGGCGCCGGAGGCTCCGTGCCGCCGGTGACCATCCCCGAGCCGCCGCGCAATCCCGCGTCGCGCACGGGCGATCTCTGGCTTCTTGGGGATCACCGGCTGCTCTGCGGCGACGCCACCAACCACAAGGATGTCCGCCGCCTGATGAACGGTGAGCGCGCGATCCTCTTCGCCACCGATCCGCCGTATCTCGTCGACTACGACGGCTCGAACCATCCGACCCGCAACAAGGACTGGTCGGCCTCCTACGGCACCACCTGGGACGACAGCTCGCAGGGAGCAGACCTCTATGACGGCTTCATCGCCGCTGCCGTGGCCGAGGCGATCACCGAGGATGCCGCCTGGTATTGCTGGCACGCCTCGCGCCGCCAGGCGATGCTGGAAGAGTGCTGGGAAAGGGCGGGCGCCTTCGTGCACCAGCAGATCATCTGGGTGAAGGACCGAGGTGTTCTGACCCGCTCGCACTACCTGTGGAAGCACGAGCCCTGCTTCATGGGCTGGCGCCGGCCGCACCGCCCGCCAAAGGTGGCCGAGGAAACGCTGCCCTCGACCTGGGAGATGCCGAGCTTCGCCAGGGACGAGCGCCCGGATCATCCGACGCCGAAACCGCTCGACGCCTTCGGCATCCCGATGCGTCAGCACGTCGCGCGCGGCGGGCTTTGCTACGAGCCGTTCTCGGGCTCCGGCTCGCAGATCATGGCGGGCGAGGCGAACGGTCGGCGCGTCTTCGCGATGGAGATCAGCCCGGCCTATGTCGATGTCGCCGTCGAACGCTGGCAGGCCGAGACGGGAAAGAACGCAATCCTCGACGGCGACGGCCGGACCTTCGCCAAAGTGAAGGCCGAGCGGCTGGGCGAGACCCCGGCGGCGGCCGAGGGGGCCCATGCGGCCTGACGACGTGGATGGCGTGGCTCTACCTTCCTCCGGTCTGCCTGACGGAGCCGGCGACGCTTGCCTGTTCGGCCTCTCGCTCTGCTCCGGCGCCGGCGCGCTCGATCTCGGGCTGCACCTCGCATGCCCCGGATATCGCACTGTGGGTCACGTCGAGCGGGACGCCTACGCCGCGGCCATCCTCGTGGCGCGGATGGAAGACACGGCCCTGGATCCGGCGCCTGTTTGGGACGACGTTGCCACCTTCGACGGCCGCCCGTGGCGCGGCGCGGTGGACATCGTCACTGCGGGCTATCCGTGCCAGCCGTTCTCCGTCGCGGGCAAACGCCGGGGTGTGGATGACCCGCGCCACCTCTGGCCGCGTGTCGCCAGGATCGTCGGAGAGACCGAGCCGCCCTTCGTGTTCCTCGAGAACGTCGCCCATCATCTCCGCCTCGGCTTCCCCGAGGTCGCCGGAGGACTGGTCAACATGGGCTACAGGCTTGCGGCAGGCCTCCTCACGGCGGCGGAAGTCGGTGCGCCGCACAAACGCGAGCGACTCTTCATCCTCGCCCGCCGCGAGGGAGACGAGCTGGCCGACCCCGCGCGCCTGCTCGGGGACGCGCTCGAGCGGGGGAAACCGCACAGAAATGCTGTCGCGCTGGCCGACGCCGATGCGAGCGACGGCCACAAGCCGAGCGCGGGCAAGCGCAAGGCGGCCGATCTGACCGGGGTGAGCCGGTTATGGATGACGCCAACAGCGCGGGATCACAAGGACGGGGCGACGAGTCTTGCGAACACGCCGGTGAACGGGCTGCTTGGCCGCCAGGTCCTGGTGACGCCAACGGCTGGCGGGAACTCCTGCGACACGCCCCGGACCTTGAACCCGCTGTTCGTCGAGGCGCTGATGGGCTGGCCCACAGGGTGGACCGCCTTCGGCTCTGTGGCAACGGAGTGGTCCCGCTGGTCGCGGCGCATGCGCTGCGAACTCTCGCGGCTGAACTGCTGGCCGATGGATGAGGACGTGGCGTGAAGACCTGGACGATTCACGAGGTTGCGGACGCCTGCTGCATGACGACTGGCGAGTTGAGCCAGTGGATCTCGCGTGGTCACTACCGGCCCTCCGAGGAGGTCCGACCCGGGCAGCGTCGGCGGTTCGATTGGCGCGATCTCGCGTGCCTCGCGGTCATGGGCGCGCTTCGGAAGCACTGTCTGTCGATCAACGCGATGGGTTTGATCGCCGGCGAACTCCGCGCAGACCTCGACACGATGAGCGGGATCCCCGAGCGCCCTGGTCTGTTCTTCCTTGTGGCAAACTGGACCAGGGGCAAACACAGACAGACGGTTGGATTGGTTCCCGAAAAGGAACTCCGGACGGTGTTGAGGCGCCATCCTGAGTCCGTGATCGTCGTGGATGTCACGGGCGTGTATCGGGCAGCTCTCGCGAGGTTTCCTTCTGAGGTCGCGGCGGGAGGCGCTGCAGCATGAAACAAAGCCGCCTCATGTCGCTGGTCGAGGCCGTAGCCAACGTGATCGTCGGCTACGTTCTGGCCATCGCCACGCAGATCGTGGTGTTTCCATGGTTCGGGATCGAGACGGGGCTCACGGAGCATCTGACCATCGGCCTCGTCTTCGTCGGCGTTTCGCTGGTGCGTGGTTACCTCTTGCGCCGGCTGTTCGAAGCGATCCGGACGCGAAGCTTGGAATGAAGAGCCGCTGCCCCATACGGGACAGCGGCATCGGGACTGTCGTGGTGTGCGGCGTCAGTCGTCGGCGATCATGTACACCCTGCCGCGCCCCTCGACCTTCTCCGAGGTGATGGTCAGGCCGAGCTTTTTCTTGAGCGCGCCGGACATGGCCCCGCGAATGGTGTGGGGTTGCCAGCCGGTGGCTTCGACGATCTCGTCGATGGTGGCGCCGCCCTCGGCGCGGAGCATCTCGATCAGCTGCGCCTGCTTGGTGCCTTTTCGGCGCTGGACCGGCGCGGGTGGCATCTCGGTCGGCGGTGTCTCGTCCTGTTTGTCCGTGATCCCTAGGGTGCGGTAGGCCAGCGGGGTGGCGCGCAGCGTGATCGGGCCGCGCTCCTCGTCGTGCCGCCAGACCGTGTTGAGATCCGTGGCGGCGATTTCCTCGATCAGGCCCTGCTTGAGAAGGCTCTTGCAGACGTTGCCGACGGCGCCGCCCTTGAGGCTGGCGGTGACGGGGAAGATTGCTCCGTCCTCGCGCGCGCAGGCGGTGGACAGGATGACGGCTTGGGCGTCGGAAAGCTGGATCTGTGTCATAGGGTCGTCTCCGTATTCGGGCCCGCGTCATGCGGCGCCTTCTACGACCCCGAGCCGCGCAGGGCGCGCGGCGGGAGTTCCGGCGTTGCCGGAGGTCACTCGGCGTGCTCACCCTCACGGAATGCCATGTCGCTGATCTCGCGCAGTTTGTCGCGGTAGTGGCTCAGGGTGCCGACATGGCCCCAGTTGATCTCGTCGGGAGTGGTTTCGAAGTGGGCGTCGCTGAGCGCCTTGAGCCTTTCCAGCATGGTGTCGATCTCCAGCTTGGCAGCGATGAAAGCGTCCAGCGCCTTCGATTTATCAGTGGTGCGGCGGGTCATCGTCTTGGCTCCTTGGCTCGAGTTGCATCGTCGTCGTGGTTGGACGTTTGCTCCATGTGCGCCGCTTATCAACTCGATAAGCACATGATTTTGAATGATAATCGGATCCGGCAATGCAGGGCATGAGCGAGCGCCAGTATGCCGCCCATGTCGGGCTGTCGCGCGGCGCGATCCAGAAGGCCAAGGCCGCCGGTCGGCTCGTCCTGCACGAGGATGGCAGCATCGACGCCGCGGCCTCGGACCGGCTGCGGGCGGAGGCGACCGACCCGTCGAAGACCAGGAAGACGCCGGCGCCGAAGCTCAAGCCGGTGTCCGAGGCGGCCGTCTCGGCCGTCGGCGACACGCTGCGGGAACAGGGTCTCGCCGCACCCGCGACGGGCGGCGGCACGACTTTCCTGCAGGCGAAGACAGCGCATGAGGTGCTGAAGGCGCAGGAGCGGCGCATCCGGCTCGCCAAGCTGAAGGGCGAGCTTGTCGATCGCGACCGCGCCACGGCGCTGGTCTTCCGGCTCGCGCGCGAGGAACGCGATGCGTGGGTCAACTGGCCGGCGCGGGTGGCTGCGCTGATGGCGGCGGAGTTGGGAACGGAGACGGCGGCCATGCAGAAGGTTCTGGAGGCCCATGTCCGCGCCCATCTCGAGGAACTCGCCCAGCCCCGGATCGCCCTCTGAGGATATCGCGACCTTTGACGGGGCGGAGGCGCTGCTCCGGGCCTGGGGCCGCGGGCTCACGCCCGATCCCTGGCTGACGGTCTCGGAATGGTCGGACACCCATCGCTGGCTGAGCTCACGCGCGAGCGCGGAGCCCGGCCGGTATCGGACCGAGCGCACGCCCTACATGCGGGCGATCATGGATGCGCTTTCGCCCGGCGATCCGACGCAGCGGGTCGTGTTCATGAAGGCCGCGCAGGTCGGCGCGACGGAGGCAGGCAACAACTGGATCGGCTTCGTGATCCATCACGCGCCGGGGCCGATGCTCGCGGTCCAGCCGACGGTGGAGCTGGCCAAGCGCAACTCGCGCCAGCGGATCGACCCGCTGATCGAGGAAAGCCCGGCGCTGAAGGAGCGCGTCCGCCCGGCGCGGGCGCGCGATAGCGGCAACACGCAGCTGTCGAAGGATTTCCCGGGCGGCGTTCTGGTCATGACCGGCGCCAACTCGGCGGTGGGCCTGCGCTCGATGCCCGCGCGCTACGTCTTCCTCGACGAGGTCGACGCCTATCCGGCCTCGGCTGACGAGGAAGGTGACCCGGTCGGTCTCGCCGAGGCGCGCTCGCTGACCTTCGCGCACCGGCGCAAGGTCTTCCTGGTCTCGACGCCGACGATCCGCGGCGTCAGCCGGATCGAACGGGAATACGAGGCGAGCGACCAGCGGCGGTTCTTCGTGCCGTGCCCGCATTGCGATGCGATGCAGTGGCTGCGGTTCGAGCGGCTGCGCTGGGAGAAGGGCAAACCGGAGACGGCGGCGTATCACTGCGATGCCTGTGAGGAGCCGATCGAGGAACACCACAAGCCGGCGATGCTGGCCGCGGGCGAATGGCGGGCGACCGCCGAGGCCCGCGATGCGCGGACGGTGGGGTTTCATCTCTCGGCGCTCTATTCGCCGCCGGGGTGGAAGAGCTGGGCCGACATCGCGCGGGACAAAGAGACGGCGACGGGCTCCGACGAGGCCGAGCGCGTGTTCCGCAACACCGTGCTCGGCGAGACCTGGATCGAGACAGGCGATGCGCCGGACTGGCAGCGGATCGCCGAGCGGCGCGAGGACTGGCCGGCCGGCACGGTCCCGGACAAGGGTCTGTTCCTGACCGCCGGCGCGGACGTGCAGAAGGACCGGATCGAGGTCGATGTCTGGGCCTGGGGCCGCGGGCTGGAAAGCTGGCTCGTCGATCACGTCGTGATCGAGGGCGGCCCGGCGCGCCCGGAGAGCTGGGAGGCGCTGACCGACCTGCTCGGTCGAAACTGGCGGCATGCCGGTGGCGCGGAACTGGGCCTCGCGCGGCTCGCCATCGACACGGGTTACGAGACGGCCGCGGTCTATGGCTGGGCGCGCTCGGTCGGATTCGCGCAGGTGGCGCCGGTCAAGGGGCTCGAAGGCTTCAACCGGGCGAGCCCGGTGTCGGGGCCGACCTTCGTCGACGCGACCGCGGGCGGCAAACGCCTGCGCCGTGGGGCCCGGCTCTGGACCGTGGCGACCTCGACCTTCAAGGCCGAGACCTACCGCTTCCTGCGGTTGGCCCGGCCGACGGCGGAAGAACTGGAGGCCGGGGCGGCGTTTCCGCCCGGCACGGTGCATCTCCCCGGCTGGGCGGACACCGAATGGATCCGGCAGTTGACGGCCGAGCAGCTGGTGACGGTGCGCAACCGCCGCGGCTTCGCGAAGCTCGAATGGCAGAAGCTCCGCGAGCGCAACGAGGCGCTGGACTGCCGGGTCTATGCCCGCGCCGCCGCCTGGATCGCCGGCGCGGATCGCTGGCCCGAGGCGACATGGGCCGATCTCGAGGCGCAGCTCGGTGTGCCGAGCGGCATGGACAGCCCGGCGGGCCTGATCGGGCGGCCCGACGCGGGCCCGCAAGGCAAGCGCCGCTCCGACTGGCTCGGGCGGCGGGAAAGGTGGTTCTGATCATGGCAGACTGGACGGAAGCGGAGCTCGCGGCGCTCCGGCGCGCCTATGCGAGCGGGACGACGAGGGTGAGCTATGACGGCAAGACCGTGGATTACGGCTCGGCCGAGGACCTGCTGGGGCGCATCCGCACCATCGAGCGCCAGATCAATGGGGCCACGGCGCGGCCCATCGCGGGCTTCGCCGGCTTCTCGCGCGGGGACCGCTGATGGTCTCGTGGCTCGACAGGGCCATCGCCTCGGTCGCCCCGCGCACGGCCACGCGCCGCGTGCTGGCGCGGCAGGCCTTCGAGGGGCTCGCGCGCTCCTACGAGGGCGCGGCGCGCGGCCGGCGCACGGAGGGCTGGCGTGCCCCGGGATCCTCGGCGGATGCCGAGATCGGCCGGGCGGGCGCGCTGCTGCGCGACCGCATGCGGGACCTGGTGCGCAACAACCCGCACGCCGCCAAGGCGGTGTCGGTGCTGGTCAACAACATCGTGGGCGCCGGGATCATGCCGCGCGCGGCGAGCGGCGATGCAACCCTTGACCGCGAGGTGGACCGGCTCTTCGAGATCGGGGCGCGCGGCTGCGACGCCGATGGTCAGCTCGACTTCTACGGGCTGCAGACGCTCGCCTGCCGCGAGATGGTCGAGGCCGGCGAGGTGCTGGTGCGCCGCCGCCCACGGCGCCCCGGCGACGGCGTCATGCCGCCCGTGCAGCTGCAGCTGCTCGAGGCCGATTTCCTCGATGCA
>JBKBRG010000053.1:0-10225 GCA_046292325.1 Tabrizicola sp. | reverse complement strand
CGCCACTGGTGAATGAAGATCGCCGAGCCCCGGCCCGGCTCTGCCTGCGGCCAGTTCCAGTCGGTGATCACGATCAGATCATACATCGGATCGGCCCGGCGCAGGCGTTCGTGGCCGAACCCGTGCGGCACCCGGACCATCAGGTTGTAGTCCGGGTCCGCCGGGTCGTCCGACCAGAGGTCCGAAGGGCCGATCGGCAGTGCCCAGTCGGCGGGCCGGGTCAGCCGGTCGGGGCGGTAGAGCATGCCGATCAGCCGGTGGACGCCTGCGGGCGTTGCCCCGTCGCCCTCGCGCTTCTGTCCGGGCGGGACGATACCGCCGCGGCCGATGGCGCAGGGGAACAGCCGGCCCAGAAAGCGCAGGCCCATCGGCGTCACCACCAGATCGGTCGGCTTCACAACAGATGCCCCGATTTCGCGGCCTTGGTCGCCAGATAGGCGCGGTTCTCGGCCGTCTCGCCCACCCGAAGCGGCACCCTCTCGGTGACGTGCAGACCGCAGCCCTCCATCATCGCCAGCTTCTTCGGGTTGTTGGTCAGAAGCCGCACGCTGGAGAATCCAAGCTTGCGCAGGATCTGCGCGCCGATGCGGAAGTCGCGCTCGTCGTCCTCGAAGCCCAGCCGATGGTTGGCCTCGACCGTGTCGAATCCCTGGTCCTGAAGGCTGTAGGCGCGCATCTTGTTGGCGAGGCCGATCCCCCGGCCTTCCTGGTTGAGGTAGAGGAGCACGCCCGCGCCCTCTTCCCCCATCTGCGTCAGAGCCGCGCGCAGCTGCGGCCCGCAGTCGCATTTCAGGCTGCCCAGCACGTCGCCGGTGAAGCAGGCGGAATGCAGCCGCGCCAGCACGGGTTTCGACCGGTCGGGGCGGCCGATCTCGATGGCGTAGTGCTCTTCGCCGCCGTCCTCGGGGCGGAAGACATGCACCCGGCCCGCCGCGGCGGCGACCAGCGGCACGCGGGCCGAGACCACCTCGTCCATCGGCGGCAGGGCGGCCAGCGCCGGGCCGATCCCGTCCAGCGTCAGCAGCGTCAGGCCATGCGTCGCGGCCAGCGTCAGCGCGTTGTCCACCGGCACCAGCAGGGCGGCGGGCAGAAGGTGTGCCGACTTTGCCAGCGCCAGCGCCGCGCGTGCCAGATCGGCCGGGCCCTCGCGCAGCGATGGCAGCGGCCCCTTCATCGGCGTGCGCAGATCGTCTGCCGGGTCGGCCACCGCCCGCAGCCAGTCCAGCCCCGCGTCCACCGGAGGCACCACGCGCGCCAGATCGCCGTCATAGGCGCGGGCCTTCAGCGTTTCGGCGCGGCGCGCGGTGATCGCCAGCACCGGCGCGCCGAAGCCACGCAGATCGGCCAGCCGTCCCGCGTCCAGCGTCTCGACCGCCGCCACCAGCGCCGCCCCGCCGGTGCCGCACAGGATGACCGGCACGCCCATGCGCAGGTCGCCGCGGGCGCGGGTCAGGCGTTCGGCGATGGAAAGGGCCAGCGACATGGCACCTATCTAGGCCGCATCGGCGCCGGGCGGAAGCCTTGGCTGAGGGTCTCGGGCAAAAGGCTGAAGATCGGTGGGGCAGGCGATCAGGATATCGGTCGGGCCGATGGCCACATCCGGCGGCACCATCCGGTGATGGCGCAGGAAGTGCAGCGACACGCGGCGGGCATCCTGGCGGAAGTCGTGGTGCAGGACCAGCGTCAGCCGCCCCTCGGCCAGAAGCTGCCGGTTGGTGCGGTCAAGGTCGTGGGCGATGAAGACCTCGATGTCACGGCCGGCCTCGGCGAAGGCATCGAGGATCGCACGGTTGCCGCCGCCGATGGAATAGACGCTGCCGATGTCGGGGTGATCGCCCAACGCCTCCAGCACCAGCCGCCGGGTGGTCCGGTCCACGCCCAGCCCTTCCGAGACGGTCAGCGTCGGCAGGGCAGGGTCCTGCCGCGCCAGATGGTCGAGGAACCCGATCCGCCGCTCGTCCTCGCCCCGGAACATCTGCGAGGACAGCGTGACCAGCACCCGCGACCCCGCCCGCCGCTGCATCCGCTGCATCAGATAGGCGGCCGTCGCCCCGGCGCGGCGGTTCTCCATCCCGACATAGGCCAGACGCAGCGGCGCGGCGATGTCGGTGACGTAGGTCACGACCGGAATCCCCTTGGCCGCGATCCCTTCGAGACAGGACTCGATCGCCGGGGTGGCCGGCACCTTCAGCACGATTCCGTGGCTGCCGCGCCGGGCGATGGCGGTCAGGCGGGCGATGATCTCGCGTTCCTCCATCACCTCGGCCAGATGGAACCGGGCGCGAAAGGCGACGGGGCGCACCAGCGGCAGTTCCGCCTCGAAGGCGGCGCGCACGGCCGAGGTGAAGCGGTCGGGCGCCTGGATGAAGATGTCGATGGTAAAGCGCCGCCCCTGCGCCAGGCTTGCAGCGTGCTGCCGTTCCAGTTCCGCGATGGCGGCGGCCACCCGGTCGCGGGTCAGGCTGCGCACATGGGCGCGTCCGTGCAGGGCACGGTCCACCGTGGCCGGGCTGAGCCCCGCCTGAACGGCGATCTCCTTGATGCCGAAACGGCGCGCCATGCGGCGATCTGAGGTGATTTTGAGGTGAAACGCAACTGTCTGCCGCGGCCTGCACAGGTCAGGGTGGGGCAACCGCCAGGAAAGGATGCTGCCATGAACGCCCCCTCTCGCGCCGCCCGCCGCCCGGTCTGGATCAGCGCCGACAGCGGCGATTTCGAACTGTTCCGCCAGCAGGTCGGCCAGTCCACCAGGGCCGAGGACGTGCCGCAGGCCGCCGAGGTGGTGCGGAACATCCCGGTCTACGACGGGACGGCCGTCGCGGCCGCGGCCCGAGATGCCCGGGCCCGCCGCGCGCTGACCGCCGAATGGGCCTGGGTGCTGGCCGACGGACCCGGCATCATCGTGATCCGCCAGGCCATGCCGGACGCCTCGGTCATCGACCGCGCCAGCCGGATCTTCGAGGACATCATCGCCGAGGAAAAGGCCGTCCAGCGCGGCGGCGGCGACCATTTCGCCAAGCCGGGGGCGAACGACCGGATCTGGAATTCGCTGGAAAAGCACTGCCTCGCCGATCCGGCGAACTTTGCCGCCTATTACAGCGCCGATGCGCTGGCCCTGGCCTCCGAGGCCTGGCTCGGCCCGGCCTACCAGATGACCGCGCAGGTCAACCGGGTGAATCCCGGCGGCGCGGCGCAGGTGCCGCACCGCGACTATCACCTGGGCTTCATGTCGCCCGAGCGGATGGCGCAGTTTCCCGCGCATATCCATTCCATCTCGCCGGTCCTGACGCTTCAGGGGGCGCTTGCGCATTGCGACATGGCCGTAGAGACGGGGCCGACGCTGCTGCTGCCGTTCTCGCAGCAGTTCCACGAGGGCTACCTCGCCTTCTCGCGCCCCGAGTTCCAGGACCATTTCGCCCGCCACCACGTCCAGCTGCCCCTGCGGAAGGGCGACATGCTGTTCTTCAACCCCGCGGTCATGCACGGCGCCGGGGCCAACCGCACCACCGACCGCTACCGGATGGTCAACCTGTTCCAGGTCTCGTCGGCCTTCGGGCGGGCCATGGAATCGGTCAACCGCGCCCGGATGTGCCGCGCCGTCTTTCCCGTCCTGCGCCGGGGCGGGAAAGGGATCGACGTTGCGAATGTCATTGCCGCCACGGCCGAGGGCTATCCCTTCCCCACCAACCTGGACCGCAACCCGCCCGTCGGCGGACTGGCGCCGCGGACCATGGCCGACCATCTGGCCGAAGCCGTCCGGGACGGCTGGAGCGAGGACCGGCTGGACGCCGTCCTGTCCGGGCTGGAGACGAAGAACGCCACCTGACCGGCTGAAACAATTCCCGCGCCGGCGACACGACCGCGTGAGGATTCGGTTGCAAATCTTGCAGGATTCGTGAGCGGCGCGCATCTGACAGGCAAGAGCAATGGAGGACCCCATGGCCGGACTGCGGAAGATCCTGCTTGTCGACGACGACGACGACCTGCGCGAGGCGCTGAGCGAGCAGCTGGTGATGACCGAGGACTTCGACGTGTTCGAGGCCGCGACCGGTGCCGATGGCATGGAGAAGGTCAAGGCGGGCCTGTTCGACCTGGTGATCCTGGACGTGGGTCTGCCGGATACCGATGGGCGCGAACTCTGCCGCCGGATGCGCAAGCAGGGGGTGAAATGCCCGATCCTGATGCTGACCGGCCATGACACCGACAGCGACACGATCCTGGGGCTGGACGCGGGCGCGAACGACTATGTGACCAAGCCGTTCAAGTTCCCGGTCCTCCTGGCCCGGATCCGCGCGCAGCTGCGGACGCACGAACAGTCGGAAGACGCGGTGTTCCAGCTTGGGCCCTACACCTTCAAGCCTGCGCAGAAGTTGCTGGTGGACGAGAAGGACAGGAAGATCCGCCTGACCGAAAAGGAAACCAACATCCTGAAGTATCTCTACCGCTCGACCAGCGGCGTGGTGGCGCGGGATGTGCTGTTGCACGAGGTCTGGGGCTACAACGCCGGCGTGACCACGCATACGCTGGAAACCCATATCTACCGTCTGCGCCAGAAGATCGAGCCCGATCCCTCGAATGCCCGGATCCTGGTGACGGAAAGCGGCGGATATCGGCTCGTGGCATAGGAGTTGTGGCGGGTCGGCAACGCCCTGTTGCGTCTGCCATGCAACAACCACGAAATCTTGCCGCTTGGGGCTTATTGTTGCCGGATTCGCTTGCTACCTTTTCTTCATGCACGGGTTGTGCAGCAGGTTCCCCTGGTCGCGTCGGGGTTATGGCGCGGCATCCTCCCTGTTGGACCTGGCCGGGCTTCGTGCCCGGCCTTTTTTTGCGTTTGCGCCGGATCAAGGCGCGGGGTCTGCCGGGGCCTGCATCCTGGCCCCACTTCCCTTGTTTTCCCTTTTTGCCGGGCCTCGCGCCCGGCCTTCTTTTTCCGCCCGGCCCTTGAGCCTGCCGCGGCCCGGTCTTACGGTCGCCCCGCAACCCGGAGCCCAGACCATGCCCTTCACCCTTGCCACCTGGAACATCAACTCGGTCCGCCTGCGCGAGGGGCTGGTCGCCCGCCTGATGACCGAAGAGGCGCCGGACATCCTGTGTCTTCAGGAATGCAAGTGCCCGGTCGATCTGATCCCGCAAGAGGCTTTCCGTGCGCTCGGCTACACCCATGTCATCGCGCGGGGGCAGAAGGGCTACAACGGCGTCGCGATCCTGTCGAAACTGCCGATCGAGGATGTCGGCGGCCACGACTTCGCCGCGCTGGGCCAGGCCAGGCATGTTGCGGGGCGGCTGGAGAATGGGGTCACGATCCACAACTTCTATGTGCCGGCCGGCGGCGACATTCCGGATCGTGAGCAAAACCTCAAGTTTGGCCAGAAGCTCGACTATCTGACCCAGATGCGCGACCATTTCCATGCCGAGCGGCCGGAAAGGTCGATCCTCGTGGGCGACCTGAACATCGCCCCGCGCGAGGACGATGTCTGGGACCACAAGGCGCTGTTGAAGATCGTCAGCCATACACCGGTCGAGGTTGACCATCTGGCTCAGGTGATGGAGGCCGGGCGCTGGCGCGACATCACCCGGCAGGACATTCCGGAGGGCCGGCTCTACAGCTGGTGGAGCTATCGCAGCCCCGACTGGGATGCCGCCGACAAGGGCCGCCGGCTGGATCATGTCTGGGCGACGCCCGACATCGCCGGCGCGGGCCACGGCAGCCGCATCCTGCGCCCCGCGCGCGGCTGGGACCAGCCGTCAGACCACGTTCCGGTCCTTGCGACCTTCGACCTCTAGGGTCAGGGCCCCGAGGCCAGCGCCGCCAGAACCGCCTTTGCGCTGTCGCTGTCCCATTCGGCATCGCCGATCAGCCGGGCGACCTCCTGTCCCTCGGGGTTCAGGATCACGGTGACCGGCAGGCCCATGACGCCCATTGCGCGGGCAAGCTGCGACTGCGGGTCGCGCAGGATCGGCAGCGCGGTGACCCCGGCCTCGGCAAAGAACCGCCTGATCCCCTCGACCGCGTTGCGTCCGGTGGCGACCGGCACCACCGCCAGCTCGGGCATCGCCTTCTGCAGCCGGTCCAGCGAGGGCATCTCCTGCCGGCAGGGCGCACACCAGGTGGCCCAGAAGTTCAGCACGACCCATTTGCCCTTGTATTCCGCCAGCGCATGCTCGCCGTCCTCGGCATCGAGCAGCAGCGCCTCGGGAACCGCAACCGGGGACGGGTGCAGCGCGAGCTTCTTCATGTCGCCATCGCGCAGGCTGGCCACATCGGCGACCACCGGATTTGCACCAAGGGCGAAGGCCGTATAAAGGACCACCAGAATTTTCCGCACGTTTCCCACCCCGAAAGCCCAGCCCATGTCCGACGCCCCCGATCCCAAGACCGCCAACACGATGTGGGGCGGGCGTTTCGCCGAAGGTCCAAGCGCGATCATGACGGCGATCAACGCCTCGATCGGCTTCGACCGGCGGCTCTACGCCCAGGACATCGCGGGCAGCCGGGCCCATGCGGCGATGCTGGCCGCGCAGGGCATCATCACTGATAGGGATGCCAAGGCGATTGGGGAAGGGCTCCTCTCGATCTTGTCAGAAATCGAGGCGGGTAATTTCCCCTTCACTGCCGATCTGGAGGACATCCACCTGAACATCGAGGCCCGGCTGACCGAACGGATCGGCGAGGCCGGCAAGCGGCTGCACACCGGGCGGTCGCGGAACGACCAGGTGGCGGTGGACTTCCGGCTCTGGGTCCGCGACCAGTGCGACGCGGCGATCGAGGGCCTGACCGGCCTGATGCGCGCCTTCCTTGCCCAGGCCGAGGCCGGGGCCGACTGGGTGATGCCGGGCTTTACCCACCTGCAGACCGCCCAGCCGGTGACCTGGGGCCACCACATGCTGGCCTATGTCGAGATGTTCGCCCGCGACCGCTCGCGCTTTCGGGACGCGCGGCGGCGGATGAACGAATGCCCCCTCGGGGCGGCTGCGCTGGCGGGGACAAGCTTCCCCATCGACCGGCACATGACGGCTAGGGCACTGGGCTTCGACCGGCCCACGGCGAACAGCCTCGACTCTGTCTCGGACCGCGACTTCGCGCTGGAATTCCTTGCCGCCAGCAGCATCTGCGCCATGCACCTGTCGCGCTTTGCCGAAGAGCTGGTGATCTGGTCCTCGGCCCAGTTCCGCTTTGTCCGGCTTTCCGACCGCTGGACCACGGGCAGCAGCATCATGCCGCAGAAGAAGAACCCCGACGCGGCGGAACTGCTGCGGGCCAAGCTGGGGCGGATCCTCGGGGCGACGGTCGCGCTCTTCACCGTGATGAAGGGCCTGGCGCTGACCTATTCCAAGGACATGCAGGAGGACAAGGAACAGGTCTTCGACGCGGCCGACACGCTGATGCTGGGCCTGGCAGCGATGACCGGCATGGTCGAGGACATGACCGCGAACCGCGAAGCCCTGCGCGCCGCCGCCGCCTCGGGCTTTTCCACCGCGACCGATCTGGCCGACTGGCTGGTCCGGGCGCTGGGCCTGCCCTTCCGCGAGGCGCACCATGTCACCGGCGCGCTGGTGGCCATGGCCGAGGCGCGGGGCTGCGACCTGCCCGACCTGACGCTGGCCCAGATGCAGTCGGTCCATCCCGGCATCACGGCCGAGGTCTTCGACGTGCTCGGGGTGGAAAACTCGGTGCGCAGCCGCATGTCCTATGGCGGCACCGCGCCGGATCAGGTCCGCGCGCAGATCGCCCGCTGGAAGGCGGACCTGGGCTGAGGCAACCTGGGGAGAATGCGATGAAATTCTGGCTTCTGATCCCGTTCCTTGCGCTGGCGGCCTGCAAGAACCCGATGCTGGCCACCAACCTGACCTTCGGGGCCGGCGGGGTGTCGGTAAACCCGACCTTGTCCGGCGAGGTTGGCGGTGCCACGGTGACCCTCGATCCCTGAGGAGAGACCCGCCATGTCCCGCTATCTGCTGATCGTCACGCTCTTCCTTGCCGCCTGCGGTGCCGACGGCGCGCCGGAACCGCCGTCGCGCGGGCTTGCCATCACCGGAGAGGTGCAGATGGGCGTCGTCACACGATGAACCCGCTGCGCCTTGCCTTTCTGGCAATCGCGGTCTGGGGCGCGGTGCATCCGATGCACTGGTTCCTGAAGCACATGCGCGAGAGCGGAACCGGCCTCGGCGGCCTGATCGACGCCTGGTATGTCAACGCCTCGACCACCGGGCTGACCTGGGACCTGACCATCGCCGCCATCGCGCTGACGGTCTGGGTCCTGGCCGAAAGCCTCGGCCGCCGGGACTGGCTGGGCCTGGTGGCGATCCCGGCGACCTTCTGCATCGGCGTCAGCTGCGGGCTGCCGCTCTATCTCTTCCTGCGCTCGCGCCCCTCGGTGGCGTGACCTGGTCGCGGTTGCGCCCCAGGGGAAGAGTTGCGCCCGCGCGGGGGCGAACTCCGGCTTCACCTGAGCCGCGATCCCGGATACCGCGTCCTGCGACTGGGCGGTGATCACGCATTCCGCCCCCAGCCGTTCGGCCGGGGCCACGCAGCCATGCGGCCTTCGCGCCGAAGCCGGTCTGTGGCCGCAGGGTCTGTCGGTGGCGCGGGGGCCCCGGCCATGACATCGGTGTCACATTGCGCCCTGGTCTGTCAGGCACGGGCTGCGCGGGCAGAGAGGGGGGCTGCCTCAGGCGTGGAAGACGAAGGACCGCATCGAGACCGAGCCGAGGTCGATCGCTTCGGTCATGAAGGTCAGCCGGTCCCTGGCGTCCGAGGCGCCGGCGATGGTCAGCGCCGGCATGTAGTGATCGACCGTCGGATGCGCCATGGTCAGCAGACTGCCCAGCCCCTCGCGGTCGGCCAGGGATTTCAGGTCGCGCGCTTCCAGCCGGTCGGCGAAAAGGCGGTCAAACTCCAGCGCGAAGTCCAGCGGCCGGCCGCCAGGGCGCATGGCGCGCAGGTTGTGGACCACGTTGCCCGACCCCAGGATCAGCACCCCCCGGTCGCGCAGGGCAGAGAGCGTGCGGCCGACCTCGAGCTGGTGTTCCAGCCCCCGGCTCATGTCGATCGAGACCTGGAACACCGGCACCTTCGCCTGCGGATAGAGGAACTTCAGCACCGTCCAGGCGCCGTGGTCCAGACCCCAGGTATCGTCCTCGGCGGAATGGTGGCTGGCCAGGAGGCTCACCACCTCGCGCGCGAGCTCCGGGTTGCCGGGGGCGGGGTAATCCATCGCGTAAAGCGCGTCGGGAAAGCCGTAGAAATCGTGGATCGTCTTCGGCAGGGCCGAGACATCGACCAGCGTCGTGCCCCGCGTCATCCAGTGCGCCGAGACGACGAGGATCGCCGCCGGTTCCGGCAGGCCTTGTCCCAGCGCGGTCCAGGCGCGGCTGTAGGCGGTATCCTCCAGCGCGTTCATCGGGCTGCCATGGCCCAGAAAGACCACGGGCATCCGGGCCGAGGGCTTCAGCCGGTCGCCCAGGGCGTTGAGGTCGGAGATCGCGCTCATGGTCCGTCCTTTCGGCAAAGGGGCCGCCCCGCAACGGGACGGCACCGGGGGTTCAGGCCGCGGCCAGCGCGCGGGTGGAGGGTTTCAGCGCAAGGGCGCCCGAACCCAGCAGCGCGATGGCCCCCTGGACGATGGCCCAGAACAGCGGAAACTCCCAGCCGCCGCCTGCGCTGGAAAAGACCCAGCCGTTGCCGGAATGGACCCAGGTCGCGCCCAGAAGCACCGGGATCAGCGCCAGCGACACCGCGCGGGTGGCCACGCCCAGGATCAGGGCAAGGCCGCCGCCGACCTCGGCCAGGATGGTCAGATAGGCGAGAAAGCCCGGCAGGCCGAGGCTTTCGAAATAGCCCACCGTGCCGGGAAGGGTGAAGACGAAGACCTTCATCAGGCCATGGGCGACGAACAGGGCGCCGCTGGCGACACGCAGGATCAAGGCGGCGTAATCGGCATTCGGGGTCATCTCGGGATCCTTTCACGGGGCCGCCCGTGCGGCGGCGGATGCGATGGGGCAAAGCTAGGCCTTGACGCTTGGGAATGGAATGGCGACATTGTGGAATGACCATCCACATTTCATTCTGAAAGCCGCGCCGATGGACCTGATCGACGAGCTGAAGGCCTTTGTCGCCACCGCGCAGACCGGATCCTTCACCGCGGCGGCGGAACATTTGGGCGTCTCGAACCGGCTGACCTCGAAATATGTGGCAGGCCTCGAGGCGCGGCTGGGCGTGCGG
>JBKBRG010000052.1:0-10242 GCA_046292325.1 Tabrizicola sp. | reverse complement strand
CCGGCGTGGACGGCTCGGTCGTCGCGGGCAAGATCCGCGAGTCGAACGACAAGAACTTCGGCTTCAACGCCCAGACCGAAGAATATGGCGACATGTTCAAGTTCGGCGTGATCGACCCGGCGAAAGTGACCCGCACCGCTCTGGAAGATGCGGCGTCGGTTGCCTCGCTGCTGATCACCACCGAGGCGATGATCGCCGACCGTCCCGAGCCGAAGGCTGCCCCGGCGATGCCGGCGGGTGGCGGCATGGGCGGGATGGACTTCTGATCCTCGCCACCGGACTTTCGGGAAAGGGCGCCCTCGGGCGCCCTTTTTCTTTGGCTCCCGCAAGCGCTGCGCCGCGGTCAGAGCGGTTTCACAAACCGTTCGATCCAGTGTCCTGTCGTGCCGTCCTGGCGGCGCAGGCCGGTCGCCCGGAAGCCCTCGCGTTCCCAGAAGGCCCGCCCGCGCGAATTGGCGTCCAGCACGGCAAGGTAGAGCCGCGGCGCGTGGCGGCGGCGGGCCAGTGCCTCGACATGCGCCAGGAAGGCGCGGCCATGGCCGGATCCTTGCGCCCAGGGGCCGAGGATCATCAGCCCCAGATAGGCGTCGCCGGGCTCGGGGAAGCCATAGGACAGCTCGGCCACGCCCGAAAGGCGGTGGTCGAGGAAAAGGCCCAGCCGGTCGCTTTGCGCGGGGTCGCAGTTCGGCGGGGCGTCGGTGAAGAAATCCTGCGCCTGCGCCTTGGGGTCGCAGCGGCCTTCGGCCATAAGCCAGTAATCCGGCGCCTCGCGGTAGAATTGCGCGACGAGGGCGGTTTCCGAGGGGAAAAGCTCACGGATCCGCATGGGCGATCCGGACGATCTCGAGATCGACGGGGCCGGCGGGGCGTCGCCAGGTGACCACGTCCCCGACCTGCGCGCCAAGAAGGGCGCGGGCCAAAGGTGAGTTCGGCGCGATCCGGTGGCGGGAGGCGTCCGCCTCGTCCTCTCCCACGATCTCGTAGGTGGTTTCGCGGCCTTCCTCGTCGGCCACGGTGACGGCGAGGCCGAAGGCGACCTCGGTCAGGTCGTGCTGGGCGGGATCGATCACGACGGCGGCCTTGAGCCGCGCCTCGAGCCAGCGCAGATCGCGTTCGGCGGCGGCTTCCGGCAGCTTGTCCAGCCGGTCGGGCCGGGCCTTCAACGCGGCCAGATCCGCCTGGCGTCGGGCGATCCTCGCATGCAGGGCCGCAAGGCCGCGCGGGGTGACGATGTTCGGCCCCGGCGGAACCGGAAGCTCCGGCAGGTCGGGGCGGTCGGCGCCCGCATCCTCGTTGACGAAGGCGCGGCTCATTTCAGGATCACTTCCAGCGGGTCGTAAAGCGCCGCGCCGTCGCCCCATGCGGCCAAGGGCAGGCTGTCGGGCTTGAAGCGGATGCCGCCGCTGTCCAGCTCGGCCCGGGTGAAGAAACGCCGGTCGGTGACGATGCCCTCGGGGTCGATCCAGCTTTCGCAGAGCTTTCCGCCGGCCAGCGTGCAACGGAAGAAGAGATCGACCTGATGAAAGCCGCTGTCAGGGTCGTGGAATTCGTTCACCAGGACCGGGGGCCCGACCGTGATGGACAGGCCGGTTTCCTCCATCACCTCGCGGGCCAGATTCGCGGGCAGGGACTGCCCGGCCTCGCAGCCGCCGCCGGGCGCGCACCACAGGCCAAGGCGCCGATCGGGATAGGCGTTGACCAGAAGCAGCCGGTCCTGGTGCAGGATCAGCGCGCGGGCGGCGATGCGGGGCATGAAGGCGGGCATGGCAAAGGCTTGCGCGTCCAGCGAAGCTTTGTCCAGTGTGGCTTGGGTCTCGGTCTGGTGCGGACGTCCTGGCACCTTTCCGATCGCCATCGGACTGCTCGTTGCCCGGATCCTGTCCGGTCCGGTCTTCGGTTTTCCGACACCTGGCAGCCGGTGATCAGCACCGGGACGACGATCGTCACCTTCCTGATGGTGTCCCTGATCCGGAACAGTCAGAACCGGGATCGGCGGCGATCCGGCTCGAACCGGTCGAGCTGATCCGGGCGACCCGGGGGGCGCACATCGCGCTCCTCGATCTGGAGGAACTGGATGACAGGATGCTGGCGGCCTTCCGCGCGCGATACGAGAAACCGGCCCGCGAGGCCCGGGCACGCCAGGCGCAGGGCCTTTCCGATACGGATGTGCCGGACGCCTGAGCGCGGGGTGTTACGCGGGGTCATGCCCGGCCGCCCTTTCCAAGTCAGGATCGGCGCGCAATGATCGCCGCATGACCCGGTTTCGCCTGCCCCTGTCCGCACCGTCAGACCTTGGTGCCGGCGCGCTGCCGGGCGAAAGGGTGATCCTGGTGCATGGCCTGGCGCGGTCGTCGCGGTCGCTGGCGGCGATGGGGCTGGCGTTGCGCGCTGCGGGCTATGCAGTGACCCCGGCCTCCTACCCCTCTACCAGGGCCGCGCCCGAGGCCCTGGTGGCCGAGGTCGCCCGCGCCCATGCCGAGGCTTTCGCGGGCACGACGCACTTTGTCACCCATTCGATGGGCGGCATCCTGGTGCGCGACTGGCTGGCGCGGGGGCATCCTCCGGGCCTGGGCCGGGTGGTGATGCTTGCCCCGCCCAATCACGGGTCGGAACTGGTGGACCGTTTCGGCGACTGGAAGGTGTTCCAGTTGATCAACGGCCCCGCCGGCCTGTCGCTGGGCACCGGGCCGGACAGCTGGCCCAATCGTCTGCCGCCGGCAGACTTCCCGGTGGGAATCATCGCGGGGACCCATTCGGTCAGCCCCTGGTTCAGCCAGCTGCTGCCGGGGCCTGACGACGGCAAGGTGACCGTGGCCTCGACGCGGCTGGAGGGAATGGCGGACCATCTGACGCTGCCGGTCAGCCATACCTGGATGATGGTCAACCCGACGGTGATCCGGCAGGTGATCCACTTCCTGCGCCACGGGCGGTTCGAGCGCGAAACTGCGCGTCGATGACTGCTTCACTCCCCGCGCCCCGGGACGAATCGAAAGTGGCAAGGGGGGTCAGCCCCGGACCACCCGGTTGACATGCCCCATCTTCCGGCCCGGCCGAGGGGCGCCCTTGCCGTAAAGATGGACGGCCGTGTCAGGCGCCCTCAGCAGGTCGGGCACGCGGGTCACATCCTCGCCGATCAGGTTTTCCATCACCACGTCGGCATGGCGGTTGCCGTCGCCGAGAGGCAGGCCCGCCACGGCGCGGATATGCTGTTCGAACTGATCCACCGTGCAGCCTTGTTGCGTCCAGTGGCCGGAATTGTGGACGCGCGGCGCGATCTCGTTCACCAGCAGCCCGCGCGGGGTGACGAAAAGCTCTACCCCCATCACGCCGACATAGTCGAGCGCGTTCAGGATGCGGGCGGCGATCAGCACGGCATCGGCGCGCTGGCCGGGGGTCAGGCGTGCGGGCACGGTGGTCGTGCGCAGGATGCCTTCGCGGTGGACGTTCTCGCCCGGATCGTAGCAGGCGACTGACCCATCCAGGCCGCGCGCGGCGATGACGCTGACCTCGCGCTCGAAGGCAACGAAACCTTCCAGCACCGAAGGCGCGCCATTCATCGCCGCCCAGGCGGCCGGGATGTCGGCTTCCCCGTCCAGCCTGGCCTGGCCCTTGCCGTCATAGCCGAGCCGGGTGGTCTTGAGGATCGCGGGAAGGCCGAGGCGTTCGGCGGCCGCGCGAAGATCGGCCTCGCAGTCGACCTGCGCCCAGGGGGCGGTCTGCAGGCCGAGGTCGTTCAGGAAGGACTTCTCGGCGATCCGGTCCTGGCTGATGGCCAGCGCCCGGCGGTTGGGGCGGATCGGCTTCAGGCTTTCCAGAAGGTCCAGCGCCGAGGTCGGCACGTTCTCGAATTCATAGGTGATGACATCGACCGAGGCCGCGAAGTCGCGAAGCCTTGCCGCGTCCTCGTAGGGTGCGGTGGTCACGCGATGCGCCACGTCTCCCGCCGGGGCGGCGCCCGGTTCGTAGATGTGGCAGCGATAGCCGAGACGGCTGGCGGCGACCGACAGCATCCGCCCCAGTTGACCACCGCCGAGGATGCCGATGGTCGCGCCCTGCGGCAGGGGGTCAGTCATCCGAAGGCTCCTCGGGGATCGAGGCGGACAGCGCCTCGCGCCACGCATCGAGGCGTGCGGCGATGGCGGGATCCGCAACGGCCAGGATCGCGGCGGCCATCAGCCCGGCATTGGCCGCGCCACCGATGGCCATCGTGGCGACGGGGTAGCCCTTCGGCATCTGGAGGATTGAGTAGAGCGAGTCGACGCCGGCCAGCGCCCTGGTCTGCACCGGCACGCCGATCACCGGCAGGCGGGTCTTGGATGCCATCATGCCGGGCAGATGCGCCGCGCCGCCGGCACCTGCGATGATGACCTTCAGCCCGCGCGCAACGGCGGTCTTGCCGTAGTCCCAAAGCCGGTCGGGCGTGCGGTGGGCCGAGACGATCTTCGTCTCGTGAGAGATGCCCAGTTCCGCAAGGACCTCGGCGGCGGCCTTCATCGTCGGCCAGTCGCTTTGCGACCCCATGATGATCCCGACGTCAGCCATCCGCGCCTCCTGTCTGTCGGGCCCTGCCTTACACGAAGGACGGGGTCCGGCGAAAGGGGGGCCGGCGCGGGTGGACATCCTGTTGCCGCGCTTCAGGACCGGATCTGCCTTCCCGACGGCGCGGCGATCGTGCGGCTGGGCATGGCGGCATGCTCTGCGCCCTGCCGGCGCGACACCGATGCGCGGCCCGAGGTCACGGCGACCTTCCGAGAGGCCCCTTGCGCCGTGACCGTCAGGACCGAGGACGGAAGGATCCTGGCTGGCCCTGGCCCGGCCTGCCGCGCAAACCGGACTGATGCCCAGGATGCCCGGAGAGGGCTCAGGCGATGATGTCGGGGATCAGCATGTCCTCGATCTTCACGATCTGGTCCTTCAGCGCCAGCTTCTGCTTTTTCAGCCGGCGCAGCGTCAGCTGGTCGGGACGACCCGTTTCCTCAAGCGCATGGATGGCCTGGTCCAGGTCGCGGTGTTGGCGACGCAGGACTTCAAGCCGGATGCCGAGCATTTCCTCGTGGCTGAGTTCGGTTGGCGCGTTCATGGGTCTGGCGAATCGGTTCCTGCCTTGCGGACAGAATATAGGAAAGCACCGCCCATGCGGGAAGGTTTCTGCCGGAATTCACGCTGAAATCGGTGCGGGAAGCCGATGTCCGGGGCCTTGCGGGGCCAGAGCGCCCGCCCCATATTCGCATCGTGCGGTGCCTGACTGCGGGGCCGCCATGACCGAACCGTCGCTTATGCCAAGGACTGTCCGATGACGAAACTGAGCTTTGGGGCCCACCCGTATCTTCTGGGGTTCGAACAGCTTGAGAGGCTGGTGGAACGCACCGCGAAATCGGGGGCCGAGGGCTATCCGCCGTTCAACATCGAGGCGGTGGCGGACAACGCATACCGGATCACGCTGGCCGTGGCAGGCTTCCGCGAGGAGGATCTGTCGATCACGGTCGAGGACCGCCAGCTTGTTGTCCGGGGCCGTCAGTCCGATGACATGGGCGAACGGGTGTTCCTGCATCGCGGGATCGCCAGCCGCGCCTTCCAGCGCAGTTTCGTCCTGGCCGACGGGGTCGAGGTTGCGGGCGCCACGATGGAAAACGGGCTGCTGCACGTCGACCTGCGCCGCCATGTGCCGGAAACCGTGGTGCAGACGATCCGGATCGGTCGCAAGGATGCCAGCCACAAGGAAGGGGGCAAGACATGAACACGCCATTCAACGGACTGCCGCAGGGCGCCGACCGCATCGTCTATGTCCGCGAGGTCCAGGTGACGGACCTGCCGGAGGAGGTGCGCGAGCAGATGGACGGGCTTGAGGTGATCTGGTCGGTCCACGGGGCGGACGGGCGCCAGCTGGCGCTGGTCGCCGATCGCAGGCTTGCGTTCCACCTGGCGCGCGAGCATGACTTCACGCCGGTCAGCGTGCACTGACCCCTGTTCGCTGCGAAGCCTGGCCGCCTCGGCCCTGGTGGGCGCCGGGGCGGGCGGGGCGGTCCTCTCGGGCGGCCTCGCTGACCTGCGTCAAGAACATGAAATGCTGGTATGGTTCACCGGCGAAGGCGCCCGAAAGGCGCCGCATCGGGTGGCAGAGGGCGGCACGGCCGAGTCCGTCCCCATGTCGCGCTGGCGACCCATCGTCAGGTCGTGCCGAAGATTGTCCCGGCTGACCAGGGCCGAACGGCCCGCCGGGTGGCCCCCTCCCCACGCAGGGGGAGGAAGGGCGCAGAAGGGACGGCGTCAGGCCCGGATCAGGCCCATCTGCTCCAGTTTCAGCAGCACCTGATGCGCGCAGTGATCGACATCGACATTCTCGGTGTCCACGCGAAGTTCCGGGGCTTCCGGCGCCTCGTAGGGGTCGGAGATGCCGGTGAACTCCTTGATCTTGCCTTCGCGTGCCAGCTTGTAGAGCCCCTTGCGGTCGCGGCGCTCGCATTCCTCGATGCGCGTCGCCACATGGACCTCGACGAAGGCGCCGAAGGCCTCGATCATCTCGCGCACGGCGCGGCGGGTCGCGGCGTAGGGGGCGATGGGCGCGCAGATCGCGATGCCGCCGTTCTTGGTGATCTCGGAAGCGACATAGCCGATGCGGCGGATGTTGATGTCGCGGTGCTCTTTCGAGAAGCCCAGTTCCGAGGACAGATGCTTGCGCACCACGTCGCCGTCCAGCAACGTGACGGGCCGGCCGCCCATCTCCATCAGCTTGACCATCAATGCATTGGCGATGGTGGACTTGCCGCTGCCCGAAAGCCCGGTGAAGAACACGGTGAAGCCCTGTTTCGACCGCGCCGGGCTGGTCTTGCGCAGTTCGGCCACCACTTCGGGAAAGCTGAACCATTCCGGGATCTCCAGCCCCTCGCGCAGCCGGCGGCGCAGTTCGGTGCCCGAGATGTCCAGAACCGTGGAGCCTTCGGGCACCTCGTTCGCCGGGTAATACTGTGCCCTTTCCTGCACATAGACCATGTGCTTGAAGTCCACCATCTCGATGCCGATCTCGGCCTGGTGGGCCCGGAACAGTTCTTGCGCGGCATAGGGGTCGTAGAAATCCTTGCCCTGGCTGTTCTTGCCGGGGCCCGCGTGGTCGCGGCCGACGATCATGTGGGTGCAGCCGTGGTTGCGGCGGATGATCCCGTGCCAGACGGCCTCGCGCGGGCCGGCCATGCGCATCGCGAGGTTCAGAAGCGACAGCGCCGTGGTCTGGGCGGGATACTTGTCCAGCACCGCCTCATAGCAGCGGACGCGGGTGAAGTGATCCACGTCGCCCGGTTTCGTCATGCCGACGACCGGGTGGATCAGGAGGTTCGCCTCGGCCTCGCGCGCGGCGCGGAAGGTCAGCTCCTGGTGGGCACGGTGCAGGGGGTTGCGGGTCTGGAAGGCCACGACCTTGCGCCATCCCAGCTTGCGGAACAGCGCGCGCAATTCATTCGGCGTGTCGCGGCGGGCCTTGAAGTCGTAGTGCACCGGCTGCTGGATCCCGGTGATCGGGCCACCGAGATAGACCTTGCCCGCCGTATGGTGCAGGTAGTTCACCGCCGGATGGGCGATGTCATCGGCGCCGAACACCTTTTCCGCCTCGACCGCCTTGTCCGGCACCCATTTGTCCGAGATCGACAGGATCGCCAGGATCACGCCTTCCTGGTCGCGCAGCGCAATGTCCTGGCCGGGTTCGACCTTCTCGGCGAAGGCTTCGGACACGTCCAGCGTGATCGGGATCGGGAACAGCGCCCCGTCGGCCAGTCGCATCCGTTCGACGACGCTGTCGTAGTCGGCCTGGCTCATGAACCCCTTCAGCGGGTGGAAACCGCCGTTCATCAGCAGTTCCAGGTCGCAGATCTGGCGCGGGGTCAGATCCCAGGAAGGCAGGTTGCCCGCCTCGTTCCTGAGTTTCTGGGCCGATTCATACGAGACGTAAAGCTCGGGGATCGGGGCGTGGTTCGGCAGGGACATGGATCGGACCTTTCACACGGGCAGCGGCCGCCCTTTGCGCGGGTCCGTAGCCCGACCGGGGGGCGGGTTTCAAGCTACGGCACGGAGAGAGCGGCAGAAAAGGCAGAAATGCCGCGACGTCGACAGGGGTCGGGCGGATGTTCCAGGGCAAGCCGTGCCAGGCGAACGGCGGACCGGAAACCCGGCCCATGCCACAACGGCGTGATCGCAGGCGGGGGAACCCAAGGTCGCCGTCGGGCCACCCGGCGGCAGGCGCGCTCATCGCCCGGCCGCAGGCTGCGCCGGTCTTGCGACGCGGAGACGGGGTCGAAGACAGAGAGCGTCAGGCCAGATAGGCCCGGAAGCTGCGGATGACCTCTTCATAGACCGCCCGCTTGAAAGGGACGATGCTGTCCAGCATCTCGTCTGCGGTGATCCAGCGCCAGGTGGAGAATTCGGGGTGTTCGGTCGCGATCTTCACGTCCGAATCCTTGCCGAGAAAGCGGAACAGGAACCACTTCTGCTTCTGCCCGCGATACTTGCCGCCCCAGACCTTTCCCAGAAGCTCGGGCGGCAGGTCATAGGTCACCCAGCCATGGGTCTTGGCGACGAACTCCACCTTGTCGCGGGTGATGCCGGTTTCCTCCCACAGCTCGCGGTAGGCCGCCTCTTTCGGCTTTTCGTCCTTGTCGATCCCTCCCTGCGGCATCTGCCAGGCGGGCGAAGGGCTGTCGATGCGCTGGCCGGCAAAGACCAGACCGCGCGCGTCGATCAGCACCACACCGACGCAAGGGCGATAGGGCAGGCTGTCGGCGGCGACCATGGGTCAGGGCGCATCCGGGGCAATGGCCGCCAGACCCTTGATGATGTCCACCGCATAGGCCAGCTGGTAATCCTCGTCGCGCAGCTTGGCCGATTCCTCGGCCCGGGCGAGTTCCTCCTCGTAGAGCCGCTTTTCCTCTTCCGTCATCGAATCGTTCGCGATCGCGCCGCGCAGGTCGGCCTCGGACCGCGGACGGATTGCGGCGGATTTCTCCTCTTCGGCGGCGGCAGCCGGATCGGCCGGCTTCGGGGCGGGCTGCTGGACCACGATGTCGGGCGAAATGCCCAGCGCCTGGATCGAACGTCCCGAAGGCGTGTAATAGCGCGCCGTCGTCAGCCGCATCGCCCCGTCGCCCCGCAGCGGAATCAGGGTCTGGACCGATCCCTTGCCGAAGCTCTTGGTGCCCACGACGATCGCCCGTCGATGGTCCTGAAGCGCGCCCGCCACGATCTCGGAGGCCGAGGCCGAACCGCCGTTGATGAGCACCACGATCGGCTTGCCGCCGGCCAGGTCACCGGGCGTGGCATTGTAGCGCTCGCCGCTGCCGGCGACGCGGCCGCGGGTCGAAACGATCTCGCCCTTGTCGAGGAAGGCGTCCGAGACCGAAATCGCCTCGTTCAGCAGGCCGCCGGGGTTGTTGCGCAGGTCGATCACCACACCGTCGAGGTTCTCGGGCCCGCCCAGTTCCTCGATCCCCTTCGCCAGCGCCTCGGTCAGGCCGCTGGTGGTCTGGTCGTTGAACGTGGTGATCCGCAGGACCACGGTCTTGCCGACAACCCTGCCCCGCACCGCGGTCAGCTTGATCGTGTCGCGGATGATCGAAACGTCGAAGGGTTCCGGCGTGCCCTCGCGGACCACGGTGATGATGATCTCGGATCCGACCGGGCCGCGCATCTTGGCGACCGCGTCGTCCAGCATCAGGCCCAGAACGGATTCGCCGTTCACATGGGTGATGAAATCGCCGGCAAGGATCCCGGCCTTGGCCGCCGGGGTGCCGTCCATCGGCGAGATGACCTTGATGAACCCCTCTTCCTGGGTGACCTCGATCCCCAGACCGCCGAACTCGCCCCGGGTCTGGACCTGCATGTCCTCGAAATCCTTCGCGGACAGATAGCTGGAGTGGGGATCGAGCGAGGTCAGCATGCCGTTGATCGCCGCGGTCACCAGCTCTTCGGTCGGAACTTCCTCGACATACTGGGCACGGACGCGCTCGAAGATGTCGCCGAAGAGGTCGAGCTGCTCGTAGACCGAACTGTCGCTTGACAACTCCTGCGCGATCAGCGGGCCGGCGACCTGGCTGGTCGCGATGACCCCGGCCACGGTTCCGGCCAAGGCGGCCAACACATGCTTGTTCATGCTCGTCACTCTCCTGTGCGGGCGAGGGCTGCGAACCACGGCATCGGGTCCACGGGCGCCGCGCCCTGTCTGAGTTCCATATAAAGCGTTTCCGTGTCACGCCCGCCAGA